>JAFYYE010000304.1 GCA_017557715.1 Pseudobutyrivibrio sp. | reverse complement strand
GCATTTATTTCTTGATTTTCATCCTCATATTACAGCAGATAGATGGAAATCTTATCGGCCCTAAGATTCTTGGAGATTCAACTGGAATATCTTCATTCTGGGTTGTATTTGCAGTAGTTATGGGTGCTGGTTTCTTTGGTGTAGGAGGAATGATAATAGCAGTGCCTATAGTTGCAATAATCTACTATATTGTTGGAAGAGCAGCTAGTTTTATGGTAAAGAAGAGGGGTTATTCTGATAACACTACAGACTACATAACCTTAGACCATATATCCCTAGAATCGAATCAATTAGTGCCGTATTCGGAGAATCATGAAGAGGAAAAGAAAGCTCGAAGACACGGCATAAAAATCAAAAGAAATCATATAAAAAAATAATCAAAAACCGGGATTTAAAACCCCGGTTTTTTTGATTTTAGAATTAACGTATGATAAAATTCTTATAACTATAAGTATGTAGTTTTGGAGAATAACAGAGTGGAAAAAATGGAATATAGAAACAGAATTGAAGAGATGAAAAATCTCGTTTCGAAAAATAAATTTGTTGATGCAATGACAGTCGCTGATACCATTAATTGGCGAAAAGTTCATAATATCAACGATCTTATAGCTGGTAGTGAGTCTTATGAGGCAGCAGGAAAAATTGATGAAGCCAGAGACTTGTTACTCCTTGCTCACGAGCGTTCTCCTATCGGAAGGATGATTCTTTACAAACTTTGTATGATTTCCATCAAGCTTAAAGAGCTAGATGAAGCTCAGGAATATTACAATGAGTTTGTCCAGATAGCTCCACACGATAGTCTTAAATATATCCTAAAGTACAATATCAATACTGCAAAAGGTGCTGACATGGCCACTCTAATCAAGATTCTTGAGCAGCTCAAGGAAAATGATTTTATTGAAGAGTGGGCGTACGAGCTTGCATATCTTTATCACAAGACTAACCAGGCAGATAAATGTATAGAGCTTTGCAATGAGATTATTCTCTGGTTCGGAGATGGTCCTGTTGTCGAAAGAGCATTGGAATTAAAAATGCTTTATCAGCCATTGGATAAGGTGCAGGAGGATAAATATCGTAATCTTCAGCAAAAGAAGGATGGTATAGTTGAAATTACACCAAAGCCTGTTGCTGAATCTAGCGATATTTTGCCAGCAATTGCTGATATCAAATTGCCAGAAGGGCCAGAGCGTTTTGATACACTTAATCTTCAGGCAGAGATAAAGAAAAATATAGACGAAATCATGAAGGCTACCGATGCTGGCGAGGTTACAGAAAACATTGATGCCATTAAGACATTGGTGGAGGAGATTCCATATCTTCATGTTACCGAAGAAGATATGCCGGTAGAGGAAGAAAAGTTTTCTGTAAATGATACATTCCAGCAGTACTTAGAAGAGGGTTATGATGGTCAGATAAGCCTTCGTCTTGAGGATGAAAGCAAAGAAACCGATGAGCAAATCGAAGGTCAGATGACAATCGAAGATGTACTTGCTGAGTGGGAAAAAACAAAGCGTGCAGCAGAGGCTGCCATGGAGGATGCTAAGGAAAAAGAACTTGAAACCGCTAGAGCGAAAGCGCTTCGTGAAGCAAATAATGTTCTGAATCGTCTTGAAGGTGCTATGTCAAAGCTAAATGCAGGCATGTCGTCTTCAGATCTATTAAAAGAAGAATATTTATCTGCGCCAGCTGTTGCTGTTGTGGATGAGATTGCTGATGAAGATGTTGAAGAGCAGGCAGGTTTTTCAATACCAAAGATTGATATCGATGGTTTACAGTATGGTTCGGTTGATATACCAATTGTAAAAACAGAAGGTGCTACTGTTGCAGCAGGTGGAATTGTTCAGGCAGCTGGAAAAGTCCTTGAAGACACTACAAATTGGGAACCACCAATACTGAATGAGGGAGATGAGGGCGAAGTGGATTTGAAAGAAGCGTCAGAAATGATTGCTGACGTAAATAAAATGTTGCAGCAGGAGATTGACAGATTAACATACGGTGAAGAGGCTCAGGAAGAGGAGCAGCCAGAAGAGGCAGAAAATCTAGAAGAAATTGAAGCAATAGAGGATGATATTGATATTCCAGAAATGGAAAACACCGATATGCAGGATGTTCAGATTAGCATTGATGATATAGAGCTTCCTGTTATAGAAATTCCAGAAGATATATTATCAGAGTTGCCTAGTGCGGCAGCTAGTACATCAGAGTTTTTCTCTGAATCAGAAATATATTCGCAGCTTGAAAATACACAGGAGTTGCCAATTATCTCTGAAAATGTTTTAGAGCCACAAGAGATAGCTGAGCTTGTAGATGAAAAGGTTTTATCTAATGCGATAAAAGAAGAAATACCAGACAACAAGCTTGATGCTGAAGATTTAGAAACATTTTCTTATTTCTTACCTATTAGCGGAATGAAAGAAAGTATTATACAAGTGCTTACTGGGGCTATAGGACGAATCAAGCAGCCTGAGTTAAATGGTGGAAATATCGTCATAGTTGGTGAGCCTGGTTCAGGCAAAACACAAATGGCTACCAGTATTATTAAAGTTCTTGAAAAGAAGACTGGATATCCAAAGGGCGGAATCGGAAAGATTTCAGGAGAGAAGCTTAATGAAAAAGACATTCAGAAGCTTTATTCTAAGATTCAGGGTGGTTGCTTAATTATCGAAACAGCTGGAGATATTTCCAAGGAAACAGCCGTTACATTGTCACTTCTTATGGAAAATGATAATACAGGTACAATTCTTATCATTGAGGACAACAGAAGAGGAATTGAAAAGGCATTGGCAAAAGACAGCTCTTTTGCTAAGAGATTTACAGAAAAGATTGTTATCCCAGCATTTACAATTGATGAACTTGTTTCATTTGCAAGAACATATGCAAATGAAGCAGGCTGTACAATAGATGATATGGGAGTTTTAGCTTTATATAATCGAATCAACCTTATCGGTCGTTATAATCATGCGACTACTATAAAAGAGGTTGCAGAGATTATGGATGGCGCAATTGAGAAGTCTACAAGAGGTGGATTTTTCAATAAGCCAAAATACGACAGAAATGGCAATATAATCTTAAAAGAGAAGGATTTTGATAACTAGTTTATAAGAATCAGGGGAGCGAAAAAGGCATGAGTAATTTTACAGATTTAGATGGCTATTTATTTGGACAAGGTACACATTATGATATCTATAAAAAGCTTGGTGCCCATAAAGGGAAAAGGGGCAAAGAAAACGGATATTATTTTGATGTATGGGCTCCACATGCCAGTCGTGTAGCAGTTATTGGGGAATTTAACGATTGGGATGAAACAAAGGATTACATGCAGCGAGTGGAGCCTGAAAGTCAAGGTGTATTTGAAGCATTCATTCCAGAGGCAAAAGAAGGTCAGCTTTATAAATATCTTATTTACACTGAAAATGGTGAAAAGCTATACAAAGCTGATCCATATGCTACCTACGCAGAACTAAGACCTGGTACAGCGTCGATAATTTACGACAATACAAAGTTTAAATGGACTGATTCTTCATGGATGAAGCAGCGCAAATCAGGTAATTTCTGGGAAAAGCCTTTATCAATATACGAGGTACATCCGGGTTCATGGAAGAGACATCCTAGGCCAGAAAATGATGGTTTTTACACATACAAAGAATTTGCTCACAGCCTGACAGAATACGTTTTAGACATGGGATACACTCATGTCGAACTTATGGGAATATCTGAATACCCTTTTGATGGTTCATGGGGATATCAGGTAACAGGTTACTATGCACCTACATCTCGCTATGGTACCCCTGATGATTTCATGTATCTCATTAACTATTTGCATAAAAATGGAATAGGTGTAATCCTCGATTGGGTTCCAGCGCATTTTCCTAAAGATGCACATGGATTAGCTGATTTTGATGGCAGACCTTTATACGAATATGCTGATCCTAAAAAGGGAGAACATCCAGATTGGGGTACTAAGATATTTAATTATGGTAAGGCAGAGGTTAAAAATTTCCTTATAGGAAGCGCGCTCCAATGGGTAGAACACTACCATATAGATGGTCTTAGAGTAGATGCAGTTGCGTCCATGCTTTACCTTGATTATGGTAAAAAGCCAGGGCAGTGGATTCCAAATGAGCATGGTGGCAATGAGAATCTTGAAGCAATAGAGTTTTTCAAACATATTAATACATTGATAAGAGGACGTAATCCTGGTGCAGTTATGATTGCCGAGGAATCAACGGCATGGCCAAAAATCACTGGTGATGTTGAAGACGGAGGATTGAATTTCTCTTATAAGTGGAACATGGGATGGATGCACGACTTCATTGATTATATGAAGCTAGATCCATATTTTAGAAAAGACAATCACAACAAAATGACTTTTGCCATGAGCTACAACGAGGCGGAGAGATACATTTTGGTATTAAGCCATGATGAAGTAGTTCACTTGAAGGGCTCAATGCTGGCAAAGATGCCTGGATTGGAAATTGATAAGTACAAAAATCTTATGGCGGGATACGCATTTATGATGGGGCATCCTGGTAAGAAGCTTCTATTTATGGGACAGGATTTTGCTCAGTGTACAGAATGGAGCGAGGCGCGCGAGTTGGATTGGTACGTATTGGACAATCCAAATCATCGCCATGTATCTAGAATGTTTAAGAAGCTACTCCATATTTATAAGAATTATCCAGCAATGTACGAACAGGATGTTTCATGGGCAGGATTTGAGTGGATTAATGCAAATGATGGATATCGTAGTATTTTCAGCTTTGTTAGGAAATCAAAAAGCGGAAAGAATGACATGCTGTTTGTTATCAACATGACCCCTATGAAATATGATGATTATCGTGTTGGATGTCCTTCAAACAGAAAATTAAAGCTTCTTTTAGATAGCGAAAGTAAAGAATTTGGTGGCGATGGAGGAAGGATACCAGAAGTAATTATTCCTCGAAAAGAAGAGTGTGACGGAAGAGAATATTCCGCTGCTTTTCCACTAGCACCATATCAAGTGGCTATATTTACATATTAATCAAAAATATGGGCTGTGACTGCAGCCCATTTCTTTAATTATAAGGATTATTAAAAGAGAATTTATAATGGAAGATTTTAAAATCATAAGATTACCCGAATCAACTGAAGAAGATGAGCAGCAGGAGGAGCCAATTTTAAAAAGGCGAGAGCCAGAAGATGATTATACGCCTCCTAAGAAACGATATATGTTCATAATCGTTCTTGTTATATTGTGTATCGCAGCTTTTATCGTAATAAAGATAATCAGTACATATACGGACTACGAGGAAATTAAGACCTGGGATAGAGCTGACACTGGAGAGAGTGTATATAAAAGTTTTCAGGGAAACTTGTTAAAGTATAGTGGAGATGGAATTTTTTACACAGCTTATGATGGTTCTCTTATTTGGAATTACACATACGACATGACCAATCCATCTGTAGATACAAGTGGCTCATACGTAATAGCATATGATAAGAAGGGGACAGAAGTAGATATTTTTTCCACAAAAGGATTTATAAATCAGTTATCTACAAACACTCCCGTTATAGACGCCAGGGTAGCTTCTCAAGGTACAGTGGCACTCCTTTTGCAGGAAAATAATACAACCTATATACAAATGTATGATAAGGGCGGAACACTTCTTGTATCAGGAGAAATTCATCCAGAAAACAGGGGATTTCCTATTTCAATTGCACTCTCATCAGATGCTAAAAGATTGTTATTATCGGTAATAAATGTAAATGAGGGGGATATAACATCTGAGCTTGTATTTTATGATTTTACCGATGCAGGTAAAGAAGAAGTAGATAACATAGTAGCCACCTATACATATATAGGTGCATTAATACCAAAAATAGAGTTTGTTAACAAGGATAAGGCTATCGCTTTCGCAGATAAAAAGATAATTGTTTTTAATAATAATTTGCACGCAACAGTGGCTAAAGAAATAACAGTTCCGGAAGAAATGAAAAGCATCTTCTATAATGACACTCACTTTGGATACATTTGTGAGAAAGCATTAGATGACGGCACAGTAGTTAATCAGATGAATGTATATAACCTATACGGTCTTAAGACAAGCTCAAAGGAACTAACTGAAAGTTATAGTGATGTTGTGCTGCTGGATAATAATGAAATATTGTTTAGTGACGGTAATAGTATATCTCTATATAATCTTCAAGGATTCGAAAAGTTTACAAATACATTTGAAGAAAAGATTTATGCTGTTATTCCAGGTGCAACATCTAGAAGATACTATTTAATAGAAGAAAGTAAAACTGCAGAGATAGGATTAAAATAATATGGAGTATTTAGAACGTTTCACCAGTAACCCACTATTAGTGATTTTTGTAGTGTTAATGCTTAGTTGCATTATAGGAGGTGCCAGACGAGGAATGCTAAAGATTATCTATGGAATTATATCTTGGGTATTTCTTATCTGGTTTGTAAATTTCGCTTGCGGGATAGTTACTGATTATCTAAATGTAAATACCACAATGCCTATAATTGTGCAGGAGACTATTGCTACGCATCTTACAGATAGATACGAGTCTTCTGAACAGCAAGAGCAAGGCACAGGATCAGATGCGTTGATGCGATTAGTGCCGTCTTCGATACAGGAAAAATTAGATGAGACTATACGCTCATCTGTTGATGCTACAATACAATTTATTTCTGCTGAACTAAGTCAGACAGCTATTCATGGAATAGCTACTATAATAAGTATAATAGCAGGTACGCTTATGCTATTCCTGCTAAGTAAGTTAATTCATTTGGTAGGACTGGTCCCAGGTATAAGAGGAGTAAATAGAACATTAGGTGTTATAGCGGGCTTTGGTGAGGGATTATTATTCACTTGGTTAGCCATGTATTTAGCGGATTGTTTTCCAACATCAGATTTAGGTGGTTTTATAATAGAAAACACAGTGACAGACCCCCTATTAAACACCATTTATGAAATGAACATAATTGAGAGAATTATCGGAATATAAAGACAATAATTTTTTTCGAAAAAAGTGTTGACGAAAAGTGTTGCTGATGATATTATACTATTCGTTCCGCTAAGAGCGGTAACCACTTAGAAAACACTGAGTTTTCTAAACAAATGATTTTGAAAAATAAATCAAGAAAGTTGTTGACAAACAGCCAACATCGTGATAATATAAACGAGTTGCTGCTGAGAGCAACAACAAAGCGAAGATTGATAACTGAACAGTGAAACAAACCTTGAATTAATACAAGTTTTTAAAACATGTATCCT
>JAFYYE010000303.1 GCA_017557715.1 Pseudobutyrivibrio sp. | reverse complement strand
TTCTTGCAGATGATGTAAATAAAAAGGTAAGAGTAAAGGCTGGTATTTATTTCCTTGATGACCAGCGTGCAGAAGTTGGTTTAGCTTGTGATCATGCCAGACTTGCCTGCAACAGTATTAAGAGCAGACATGATTTAAATTATTGTATTTACGATGACATTTTACGTGATAAGCTGAGACGTCAACAGTACGTAATAGATCACATTGATGAGGCTATCGCGTTAGATTATATTAAAGTTTTCTACCAGCCAATAATCAGAGTGGCAACAGGTGAAGTGTGTGGTATGGAAGCTCTTGTGCGTTGGGTTGACCCATCAGTTGGAATGCTTTCGCCACTAGATTTCATAGAGACATTAGAGCATTTCCATTTGATTCATCTTGTTGATGAATTTATGGTTAAGAAGGTCTGCCAAGATTTGCGAATGCTTATGGATGCGGGACTTCCTGTGGTGCCAATGTCTGTAAATATTTCACGTCTTGATTTTGATGTTTGTGATGTTTTAAAACTTCTCGATGATTTCTGCGAGATTTATGAGATTCCTAGAAATCTTATTGAAGTGGAAATTACTGAGAGCGCATTCAATGATAATACAGGTCTCATTAAGCAGGAAGTAGCTAAAATTAGAGATGCCGGCTATGAAATTTGGGTTGATGACTTTGGAAGCGGATACTCTTCTCTTAATACTATAGCTGAGTATGAATTTGATGTTCTGAAGCTGGATTTGATATTCCTCAGAAGCTATGGAAATCCAAACACAAGGAAGCTTATGAGTTATATTATCAAGGGCGCTTCTGATTTAGGAATCAAGCCTCTTTGCGAGGGCGTTGAGACAGAAGAGCATTATCAGTTCCTGAAGAGCATTGGCTGTGAAAGAGCTCAGGGATATTATTTCGGAAAGCCTATGGTGCTTGATGAAACACTTGAGAGTATTGCAGAAAAGGGCATGATATTTGAAGCTTATGGAGAATAAATAGCATATGATTAATTCACTAGTTAGTTATTTGCAGAGCATGGATGATATAGCAGTTGTTTTGAGGCTTTTAATAGCAACGATTTGTGGAAGCCTTATTGGTTGGGAGCGAGTGGTTCGCCGACACAGCGCAGGAATAAGAACATTCTCATTGGTGAGCTTGGGCTCTGCAGTTGCAACAGCATTAAATCTTTATCTGGCAGCGATACCTGGTTTTAGTGCAGATGTTAGCCGTATACCTGCAGGTGTAGTAAGCGGAATTGGTTTTTTGGGTGCAGGAACGATAATCGTTACAGGAAGAAATCAGATAAAAGGTCTTACCACCGCGGCGTCTCTTTGGGTGGCATCCTGTATGGGAATGGCATTTGGTGCGGGATACATTACAGTTGGGCTTGCATGTTTTGCGCTAGTCATGTTGGCAAATCTGGTATTGATGAAGGTTAGTCAGCAGGTGGAGGAAAGCAGTCGATATGTAAGCATTTACATTGAGGTTGAAGAAACCAACGGTATTAAGAAGCTTCGAAAGAAGTTTACAGAAATGGGTTATCAGATTACCAGTATGAATAAGACTAAAGATAAGACATTACTTGGAACTGATGCAGCTCTTATGGTGGAGCTTGATTTCGGAAGTAAGCATTCACATCAAAAGCTATTCGAAGAGTTGAATAATTTAGATTTTGTAAGTTATGTTGAGGAGGTTTAAAAACCTCCTCTTTTTGATATAATACTCATTGAAAGATATAAGTCTATTTCGGGAGGGTTATTATGCTTAGAGATGGAAAAATATGGATTGCGAATACTGAGTCTAGTTCGCCTTTATACCTTTTGCCTAAGATGGCAAATCGTCACGGGCTGATTGCCGGCGCAACTGGAACAGGAAAAACTATCACATTAAAGGTGCTTGCTGAGTCATTCTCAGATATGGGAGTGCCTGTATTTTTAGCCGATGTAAAGGGTGATATTGCAGGAATGCTTGAAGCCGGTGTGGACAGCGACAATATGCAGGAGAGAATAAAGCGCTTCGGCTTGGCAGAGCATGGATTTGATTATCATAAATATCCAACCACACTTTGGGATGTGTTTGGAAAGAAGGGAATTCAGGTCCGCACTACAATCACTGAGATGGGGCCACTGCTTTTATCTAGAATTCTTGGTTTGAATGATACTCAAAGCAGTATTCTTTCTATAATCTTTAAGATTGCCGACGAAAGCAATCTTGCTTTGATTGATACAAAAGATTTAAAAGCAATGTTAAATTATGTTGCCGAAAATAATAAGGAATTTGAGGCAGACTATGGATTGCTTAATAAGCAAAGTATAGGGGCCATTCAACGAGCAGTAGTGGCTCTTGAATTAGAAGGCGGAGATGTTTTCTTTGGAGAGCCAGCTCTTGATATCAGAGATTGGTTTACTACAGGTGAAAATGGCAGAGGAATGATTCATATTCTTGATAGCCAGAGCCTTGTAAACAATGGAACTCTTTATTCAACCTTCTTGCTGTGGATGCTTTCAGAATTGTTTGAGATTATGCCTGAAGTAGGAGATTTGGATAAGCCTAAGATGGTATTCTTCTTTGATGAAGCACATCTTCTGTTTAAGGATACACCAAAATCATTGTTAGATAAGATAGAGCAGGTGGTTAAGCTTATTCGTTCTAAGGGAATTGGAGTGTACTTTGTGACACAGAATCCTCGCGATATTCCAGATGGAGTGCTTGCTCAGCTTGGAAATAAGGTTCAGCATGCTCTTCATGCCTACACACCATCAGATCAAAAGGCTGTAAAGGCGGCTGCAGATTCCTTCAGAGAAAATCCTGCGTTCAAGACAGCTGATGTTATAGAGGCTCTTGGAACAGGAGAGGCTGTAGTTTCTTTCTTGCAGGAAGATGGTACACCAAGCATTGTTGAAAAGGCATTTATTCTTCCACCTCAGTCAAAAATGGGCGGTATAGATGATGGCACTCGCGATGCTGCTATAAAAGGAAGTGTATTATACACAAGGTACGCAAATGCGGTAGATCCAGAATCTGCTGATGAGTTGTTAGAGCGCATGGGTGTTGAAAAGGCTCAGGCAGAAGAACAGGCTAAGGCAGCTGAGGCGGCTGCAAAACAGCAGGCGAAGGAAGAGGCAGCAGCTGCAAAGGCAGAAGCAAGAGAAAAGGAAAAAGAGGCTAATCGAAGAAAGCGTGCAGCAAAATCTGTTGGAACTACAGTAGCTGGTACCGTAGGTAGAGAAGTAGGCAAGAAGGTAGGAAAGCAGCTGGGTGGCAAGTTCGGACAGACCTTGGGAGGAAATACAGGAGCTCAGTTGTTCCGTGGAATTTTAAATACGTTATTAAAATAGCCTGACT
>JAFYYE010000302.1 GCA_017557715.1 Pseudobutyrivibrio sp. | reverse complement strand
TTAAGAATGCACAAACTCTTGTTAAGGTGATTGCAGACAATCTTTCAGTTATCGATTCAGATAATAGTCAGGCATATAGTTTAAATGCAGATGCTTACATTGCAAAGCTTGCAGATTTAGATGAAAAATACACTGCAGCAGTAGCTGATGCTAGTAAGGATACATTACTTTTTGGAGACAGATTCCCATTCAGATATTTGGTTGATGACTATGGTCTTAACTATTATGCGGCATTTGTAGGATGCTCAGCAGAGACAGAGGCAAGCTTTGAAACTGTTGCTTTCCTTTCAAAGAAGGTAGATGAATTAGACTTGAACACTGTACTTACAATAGAAAAATCTGATGGAAAAATCGCAAATACGATAATCCAAAACACTGTAAATAAGGATGCTATAGTCTTGGCAATGGATTCAATGCAGTCTACTACAAGTCAGGATGTTGCAGGTGGGGCTTCTTACATAAGTATTATGGAAAACAATTTGGAAGTATTAAAGGAAGCATTGAGGTAAGAAATAAAAATGATTGTATTATCAGCAAAGGATTTGGCGGTTGGCTATGAAGGAAAGGCCGTACTTCAAAATATTAGCTTTGAGGTAAAAGCTGGAGACTATTTCTGTATTGTGGGAGAAAATGGTTCGGGGAAGACCACTTTGCTTAGGACAATTGTGGGGCTTATTCCTCCTATTTCGGGTGAGCTTAAATATGGAGATGGTTTTACTAAGACAGCTGTAGGATATTTACCACAGCAGTCTGATGTTCAGCGTGATTTTCCTGCGTCAGTATTTGAGATTGTTCTTTCTGGCTGCCAGAATGGATTGAACCATAAATTCTTTTATTCAAAGAGTCAAAAGGAAATGGCACTGAAAAATATAGAGCGAATGGGAATAGTTCATCTGGCAAGACGCTGCTATAGAGAATTGTCAGGAGGACAGCAGCAAAGAGTTCTTCTGGCAAGGGCCCTTTGTGCCACAAAACAGGTTTTGATTTTGGATGAACCTGTAGCCGGTCTTGATCCTGAGGCAACAGAAGAAATGTATAGAATGATAAAGCAGCTTAATGATGAAGAACTGACAATAATTATGATAAGTCACGATATTGCCAATGTGAAAAAATACGCAAATACGATATTCGACGTGAATCAGATTCCGGAAACCATTTCTGTAGAGGGAGGTGTAAGTACATGTTAGAAATGCTTTTTATGTATCTACAGTATCCCTTTGTAAGATATGCGATTATTGTCGGCGTGTTGATTGCTCTTTGCTCATCACTGCTGGGTGTCACCCTTGTACTTAAAAGATATTCATATATTGGTGATGGTTTATCACATGTGGCCTTTGGGGCTATGTCTATTGCTGCAGTACTAAACTTCACAAATAAGATGATTATAGTGCTTCCTTTTACAGTACTTGCTGCCATTCTTTTGCTGAAAAATGGTAATAATACAAAGGTTAAAGGCGATGCAGCCATTGCAATGATTTCAGTAGGAGCGCTGGCATTTGGTTATATGTTGATGAATGTATTTCCAGTTTCATCTAATATTTCAGGAGATGTTTGTTCAACATTGTTTGGCTCCACATCCATACTTACACTTACAAAGGAAGAAGTGTGGATTAGTGGAATAATGTCAGTTATAGTTGTGGGCATTTTCATCCTTTTCTACAACAGGATTTTTGCGGTGACCTTTGATGAGAATTTTGCCATAGCAGTAGGGACAAATGTGAAAGCCTACAATTTCCTTGTTGCTACAATCATTGCTGTGATAATTGTTTTGGCTATGAATTTGGTGGGTTCATTACTTATATCAGCACTTGTGATTTTTCCAGCTCTTTCAGCAATGAGTGTTTTAAAAAGCTTTAGGGCTGTAATTGTTTTCTCAGCTATTTCATCAGTCGTTTGTGCACTGTTTGGAATTATTATTTCTATTCTTGCAGGAACTCCTGTAGGTTCAACTATTGTAGCAGCAGATGTAGTTTTGTTTTTAGCATGTTACTTGCTAGGTAAAGTCAGGGGGTGAGAGCTGATGAAAAAGAAGATTGTTTTACTGGGAATTATGCTGCAGGCATTATGCTTTATGGCTTGTGCTAGTACTGATGATGCTAAGGGTACTTCTGAGGACGCTTCTGTTGTAGAGAATAGTCAGGTGGAAGAGGAGACTGTGGATGAGCCTGATATAGTTGAAGAGTCAGACGCCCTGAAAGCTGACCCATCAGTAGATATCGATCTCACTGTATTATCCCCAACCTTTGTATACTCGGAAGTTTACAACATGGTAATGGAACCAGAGGTATACATAGGTGAAAAGGTTAAAATGGAAGGCACTTGTTCTATCTATAAGGATGAAAACACAGGTAAAGTATATTATGCTTGCTTAATCAAGGACGCCACTCAGTGCTGTGCCCAGGGTTTGGAGTTCACCCTGGATGAGGAAAAATACACAAAGGAGGATTACCCTAAGGAGGGCGATTTCATCACAATCTCTGGAACTTTTGATACCTATAGCGAAGGAGCGAATAAATATTTAACTGTTCGTGATAGTGATATTAACTATTAAGAAATAGAATAACTATAGCTGGTTATAGATTTCATTGATAGCTGGCTATAGTTTTTCTTTATCCTATAACCTATTGACCTAGTAGGTAATAATGTTTAATATAATCTCATCAAGTTAAAAGAAAGGCAGGCAGTACAAATGAAGCAACTATTAATTTATTTTGTCAGACACAATTTTAGAGTAGAACGAATGCAACTTTGTTTCTGTTGTCGATGTTGTTAATACATATTTTTTTAATTTGAAAAGGAGATAAAAATTATGAGCAATTATAGATTTGAGACATTAGCACTTCACGTAGGACAGGAAAATCCAGATCCAGCATCTGATGCAAGAGCAGTACCTATTTACCAGACAACTTCATATGTATTTAGAGATTCACAGCACGCAGCTGACAGATTTGGTCTTGCAGATGCAGGAAACATTTACGGAAGACTTACAAACTCTACTCAGGGAGTTTTAGAAGAAAGAGTTGCAGCTCTTGAAGGTGGTACAGCAGCACTTGCAGTTGCATCTGGTGCAGCAGCAATCACATACACTATCGAGGCACTTGCAGCAGGCGGCGGACACATCGTAGCACAGAAGACTATCTACGGTGGCAGCTACAATCTTCTTGCTCACACACTTCCACAGTATGGTGTTACAGCTACATTCGTAGATGCGCACAACCTTAAGGAAGTAGAGGATGCTATCAAGGAAGATACAAAGGCAATCTACATCGAGACACTTGGAAATCCAAACTCAGATATTCCTGATATTGATGCACTTGCAGAAATCGCTCATCGTCACGATCTTCCACTTGTTGTTGATAATACATTCGGTGCTTCTTACTGGGTACGCCCAATTGAGCACGGTGCAGATATCGTAGTTCATTCAGCAACAAAGTTCTTCGGTGGACACGGAACAACACTTGGTGGTGTCATCGTAGAGGCAGGCACATATGACTGGAAGAAGAGTGGAAAGTTCCCTAACATTGCAGATCCAAATCCAAGCTATCACGGAATTTCATTTGCAGATGCTACTTCGCCTGCAGCTTTTGTTACATACATTAGAGCAATCCTTCTTCGTGATACAGGTGCTACAATTTCACCATTTAACGCATTCCTTCTTCTTCAGGGAATCGAGACATTACCACTTCGCTTAGACAGACATGCAGAGAACACAACAAAGGTGGTAGAGTTCCTTAAGAATCATCCGAAGGTTGCTAAGGTAAATCATCCTTCACTTGAAGATCATCCAGATCACCAGCTTTACAAGAAGTATTTCCCTAAGGATGGTGGAAGTATCTTTACATTTGAGATTAAGGGCGGCAAGGATGCAGCATTTAAGTTTATTGACAATCTTCAGATTTTCTCAATCCTTGCAAACGTAGCTGATGTTAAGAGCCTGGTTATTCACCCAGCGACAACAACACACTCACAGCTTACAGAGGAAGAGCTTTTAGACCAGGGTATTACACAGTCTACAATCAGACTTTCAATTGGTACAGAGCACATTGACGACATCATTGAAGATCTTGAGAGAGGCTTTGCAGCAATTGACGGAATTAGCAATGTAGATGGAAATACATCACAGAATTCTGCACAGGCTATCTAAAAAATAGGTTTTGATTAATTACAAAAATAGTATAATAAAAGAAATATTTATTCGGAGGTTTTGTTATGGC
>JAFYYE010000301.1 GCA_017557715.1 Pseudobutyrivibrio sp. | reverse complement strand
TCCTATCGACAGTTGCGCCAACTATTGTGTTCTCCGCAACTGTTTTTCTCCACTCAGGTGAGAAAAAATAATAATATAAATATTTTCCATGCGCCTTCTTTTCATCTGGTCGAATTAGTGCCATTCTTCGACCAAGACATCCCCTGAACCCCTCGGGTATAATAGCGTAAAGATTCAAAGTGGCTTCATAAGAAAAAACTATATCTCCTGCCTGAGGAGTCACACGTTTTGTCCATTTAGGTAAATCTTCCTCACTAATATACTTAATATCTGTCAGATCTATATGACCATCTTTTGTAATATTAGAGATTCCAAGAAAGATAGCCCCATTATTAGAAACAGGAGGTGTTGCGTGAGGCCCATCATAAAGTCCTTCGTATACTTCTGACATTTTTGTACAAATCATTTTTACAATCCAAGCTCCTTGATATTATTTGAGATAGCATCCATTAGTTCATTACTCTCTATCTGTAATGACCGTAGTTCTTCATGAATTTCTGCCATTCTTTCTTCAAAATCCACGCCATCATCCCCCACTGGTGCAACACCTACATATGCCCCAGAGGTTAAAGACCATCCTTTAGACTCAATAGTATCAATATCCGCTATTTTGCATAGACCAAGTATATCTTCATACTCTCCAACACCAAATTTACTATATAACCAATGAGCCTCCCTTACTACGTCAACAATCTCATCTACTGCACTTATTTTCTCATCCCACTGATTTTGTACCTGTTTTTTATCTTTTCTATCACAGGAATTTATATCTCTTTTAGCTGACTCCTTAATAGTCTTTAAACACTTTTTAGCAATTTCAAATCCATTAACAAATACATCCTCATTAACAGCTTTTAGGTTTTCTTCTCCAGATTCAAAAATCATATTTGCAATTTCAGTCTTATATTCTTCTAAAAGCTGCTTGTACTTATCAAATTCACCTCTGTAGAGCCAAACAATAGCATTAAGATTCTTTAACTGCCATTCATTCCATTCATTCAAAGTACGATCTACCATAGTAAAATAATTTCTTGCATCAATAAATAATACTTTGTCTTTCAGTTCTTCTGCTTTTCCCTTATCAAAAAACCAAAGCGAACAAGGTAAACTTTTTGTATAAAAGAAATTATTACCTACAGAAATCATGACATCAACATGGCCTGTCTTTATAAGTTTTTCTCTAATATCTTTATCGCTACCCTGACTATCTGTTGCAGAGGCTGCCATTACAAATCCTGCTCTACCTGTCTCATTCAGATAAGCATAGAAATAAGAAATCCAAAGATAGTTTGCATTTCCGATTTCCTTATTCTTATTCTCTCTAGGTACTCCGAAAGGTAATCTGCCAGCATTTGTTGCAGATTCTGCTTTTACCTTATCAACATTGAAAGGTGGATTTGCCATTACATAATTGCACTGACCTTCAAGGTTATGCGCATCATGATAAAAACTGTTAGCTTCATCACCAGACTTAATTACACCCGTAAGACCATGAACAGCCATATTCATCAAACAAAGCTGGGCATTATACTCAACCTTCTCCTGACCATAAAATGTCATACTTGAATTAGCCTGTAATCCTGCTTCATTTACAAAGTCACCAGTCTGAACAAACATACCGCCTGAACCACAAGCTGGATCAAGAAGCACCCCTTGCTTAGGCTCAAGAACATTAACAATCATTTTTACAAGTGATTTTGGAGTGAAGAATACGCCATCATCAGATGCAATGTTCTTAGCAAACTTATTAAGAAAATACTCATAAATACGTCCAATAACATCACCACCAACCTCATCAAGAGCATTGTTATTGAATATTCTTAAAAGTTCTCCAAGCAAATCATCCGAAAAATCTGTATAGCTCTTTGGTAAAACACCTGTAAGCTGCTCACTCTGCTGCTCAACCAAATTCATTGCATTGTTTACAACTTCTCCAAGGCTTGCCATAGGCTGTCCATCAATATTTACTAATCCCATTGCTGCAACATTTGAAGGCAAATTAACAAGATAGCTGTACTGAGCTTCTTTAGGAAGAAACAATGCACTTTTAGCTGCAAAATCACTTGCTTCAACAGGCATTTGTCTCCCATTTCTAACAGGTCTTGTCTTTAATATTTCCTCTTCAACCATCTTAAATCGACTGTATGCATATCTAAGGAATAGCAATCCAAGAACAGGCATACAGTATTGATTTGATGTTAATTTTGAACCTGCACGGAGTAAGTCTGCTGACTCCCATAAATCTGCTTCTAACTTTTTGATACTTTTGTTATCCATTCGTTCTCCTAACTATTACTGGTTATAATAACCATTTTATATTCAACGCTGTCCCTAAAAACGGACATCTAATCAAAAATAATTTCTGCTATATCGTTTAATTGGCACTTAAATTCTTTGCAGATTCTTTCTAGCACTTCCATCTGCACGTTGTCACCATTTTCAAGCTTTGCAATCGTTGCATAACTTAAACCAGTCTTTTTAATCAAATCTTTTCGCTTCATATCCTTATCAATCATTAACTTAAAAAGTTTCTTGTAAGATACTGCCATAATTTGATCTCCTCTTAACTTTAAAACAGTTGTAACCACGCTGTTTACGCACCTTTTACATTATAACACAATCATTTCATGTTTACTCTAAATTTTCACACGAACGCAAGAATTTTATGTAATGAAAAAGGGCCATTATTTGGCCCTTCACATTTCACTTATTTTAGCTCAATCGCATCATATATTTGTTTAATTGTTGCCTCTATGTTTACTCCAGATAGATATCCATAAGAAATATCATTTCGATTCATATATGAAGTAAATTTGTTATACTCAGAGTGACTTATAAAATCTGTGAAAAAGAACACTTTATCACACCCAGAAGTAATAGATGGAGCAATCGTCGAAAACCTCTCCGTATTTACGTATTTCCAATTTAAAAACTCTTCTTTTAGCTTACTAATCCAATTAGGATGACCGCCAATTATCAAAACTTTTTTTCTTTCTATTACTGTTTTTATTTCATCGAAACTAATGTCTTCCCCAACATCCTCTTTATGTGTTGACTCATAAGCATATTCTCTTAATTTAATTAATTCACCACGTTCATTTTCATACTGATGAATCAAACCACTTAACGATGTATTCACATTTCTAATGCTCTTGAACTCTTTTCTCAAATAAGAGTTTTCCTGCTCTAGATTATTAATCTTTGCTCGTAGATTCGATATCTCTTCGAGATAATCAGCCTGCTTAACATCACCTGCAGTTATATTTGCTGAATTAATAATTGCTCTTTCTGCTTTGGGCTTTGTTTTGATATTATTTTCTTGTACAGGCTTATATCTAGATAAAGCTAAATCCTCTTCATTAATTTCCTCACCAAGTAAATACCCCACACCATAATCAAAATCCAAAGCAGTGTCTGATAAGGCTAATACTAAATCTCTGATATGCGTATAAATCTGCACGTCTTCGTATGTATAATTCTTATCTGGATTTATTGTTTTTAATGTTGCAAGTGTCATGATTAAGTGTACTCTGCCACCTTTAAAATCATTCAAGCATTTTTTGTCATAATCATCACAAAAGCCCTGCATTCTAAAAATGCTATTAATAAACAATGAAGTTTCTTTAAATGTATCGATACTTGATGGCTTTCTTTCTGTTTCCTGTAGCCAATTATCTACAGTCAATGCAGCATCACTTATTACTTGCTCATCAATGTCCACGCTATCTATAGACATATCAATCAACTTCAGGAACCCATCGCGCTTTTTTTCATAAAGCTTAAACCATATAGCACAATCCTCATGCAATTCTATTCCAAAAAATGGTGCTATACATAAAATGCGTGCAAATGCTAAATCCTCATTCAACCCCTGCTCTGTTTGTGTAATACAAGAGATATCCGCTGTCGAAACTTTATGAAATTTTTTTAGCTGGTTGTACTCTTTCTTATGGTAGCTCTTATAAAGCGACTTTAATAACTCTACGCAGTATCCATCCCCACTTTTTGCACCATTGTAAATCAGTCTTAACACATGCCCATATAAAACTCGCTCTGGTCGATTCACTCCAATATAAGATTCATCATACCAAGCAATAGTATTTAACTCTCTTAACTTATCTCCGCAATGCATTATAAAATCTTGTTGTATAATTGGAAAATCCATATACATATCATCTGTCATAAAGCTTAACAAAAAATAAGTATCGGCACCTATCGTATTTGGCTCTACAACGATTCCATTTGCTCGATTATAATGGTCTTCCGCAATCATATTAGTCATTTGCTTTGCAAGTTCAACGCCTACTTGTTGCATAAACGGGCTATTCATATTTGGATTAAATGGTAATTTCATGCTATCCTCCCAATTTATTAATCATCCTCATTTTCAAAATACCAAATCCTTGTACCTGCGCATAGCGCTCCAGGACTTGCCATTCCAGCTTTTTCGCATTTGATTTTGTATTCAATCTGCTTTCTTATCATGGTATCTTCTTCATTATCAGTCAGCACTTCAAACAACCATTTTCGATACTCTTCAACTATTTCATTTGCCTGATTAATAATCATATACTTAATCTCATCAAAACAAATAAGCTTTTGAACTGACATGTACATGTATTTATATTTAGCTATTTCATCCCAAACCCAAACTTCATAACGATCAAAATAGCGGTCCTCTGCAATTTCAAAAAATACTTCTATTTTGCCCGGCACCTCGATAATCTCAATTGAACGCTTTCTACTTGTCCGCTTTTTTAGGAATATACGATATGATTCATCTTCCAATATTTCCCCAACCGACATCCCATAGCATGCAGCAATATTAACAATATTATCAATTGTTGGCAGCTTAATGCCATTCTCCCAGTTTTGAATGCTTTTTTCTGAAATATCTAAAGTTTCTGCAACTTCAGCCTGCGTCATTTCATGAAACTCACGCATCTCTTTTAATCGCATTCCAAATGATTTTAAATCAAATTTATATTTATCATTCATTTTAAATTACCCCCTATGTGATTATGCACCAATTATAGTATTCAATAATCATTATTTGAAGGAACCGGCGGTTCCTATTATAAAAAAAGTCCGGTCCCACCTCTGTGCGACCGAACTCCTTTGTCCCCTTCAAAACGCTTTATACAAAAGAGGAATTTCCTCCGAGCGTTTTCTTCCTGTGCAATCCAACAGTGATGCTGGTTGTTCACCGTAACTAGCTACATACAACGAAGGTACAGGATTATTATCATCTATAGTTGCATAATAGTGTGCAGAACATACAGGGCAGTAAAATGGTCCTAAATTTCCATATCTACCATCATTTGTTTTGATTAAAATTTCATTTTGACATTCTTTACAGGAATATAAATATCCATAGTATTCACCATTAATTGTTACCGATGGTATACCTTTTAATTTTTCCTTAATCTCATCAACCTCCAATTTTGTCTTATTGTTTTCGCCGGTCATTCCGTCTCTAAACCTCCATCACTTATATATACCTCCACTCCCCGAACCCGCAGTTCTGAGCAGACTTATAAACCGGAAGAATCACTGCCTCCAGTTCCTTTTCAAATTGTTCGTATTCAATATCAGATTCGTATATACGATATCTTAATCTATCATCATTAAAATGTTTCTTTGCACATATCTCAAACTCTTTATGCACCACATCATACTCACGTATCATTCTGTATGACTGATACTCTAGCATTGCCAGGCGTTTAAAATAAGTATTCCAGTCTGGCAAATTATTGCTCTTAGAGCTATTGATGCTTTTCGTGGTAGGATTCAGGTTCCACATCTCATCATGTGCCACGTACGACCATGGCACAAAATGATCTATAGAAATATCCTTCGCAGTAAGAATGGTTTCGCCATAAATCTCCTTCACTGGCTCTGGAGAAACCGTCAAAATCAGCTTCCAATATTTCTTAACATCATCCAGTTTTCTTTCCTGTGGTGGATATAATTTGTCTGCTATGCCAGGTACATTTGGATTTCTTCTTTGCAGATAGAGAATCATATTGTACTCCAGCCAGCCTCGTATTATCTCTTGATTTTTCACGAAATAATTAGCCCAGTCATCCCTCACAATGATTCGCGATGACAGGCCATTAAGTCCCAAGAAGTAATAAATAATATGACTGTGATTATTAATATTTTCCATAAGATTATCTTTTGGAACATCCCAGGCCTTACCTTTTATTCCTGGCATAAAAGGAGCCTGAAGGCGATAAGGTACATTGAGTATCAATGTCCTCTTCTTTGAAATGATTTCTTTATCTTTTGTTTCAGATAGATACGCTAAAAGGTCGGACTTTTTGATGCTGGATTTAAAGCCAGGATTTTTCTTTTGGATGAGCTTTACAACATCCTCCAGCGTGTCCTTTGGCCCTAGGTTCAGACAGTACTCTGTAACCATATACCAAGCATTCGCAATCATATCATCTACAAGCTCTTCAAATGATATTTCGTTGGTGCCAGCAATCACCTTTTCAAGAATCGCTTTGAACCAGAAGAATTTGTAGCACTCGCTAGTATTATCAAAAAGTCTACTAAGATATTCTATATGAAGTTCATCAGAATAAGGCAGAACCATCAGCGATTACCCTCCCAATAGATACGTTCTTTAAAAGCTCCTCTAGATTCGCACTTCTCTTTACGAACCTTTTCTAGCTCCTCTAAAGAATAGCCTCTAGCTACACATATAGCGTTCAGCACCTCCAGTACATCAGCCATCTCTTCGATGGATTTGTCAGCCTGATATTCTGCCACTTCCTCATTAAGTTTTATATCTAATTCCTTTAAGTATTCCTCAGTGGATAAAGTCCTAATTATAGGGCGCTTCCCATCGTCCTTAATTATCTGAGGAATCTTGTCCCTTACTAATTTTCCCAATATATTTTCCCCTGTGAATTTATTGAGCAAAACGCTAGTAAAATTATAGCATAAAAGCTAGATTTATGGGGCTTATTTTATTCGTCCCCCATCGGCGCAGCCGATCTCCAATCCTTCCTTGCTCGCGTCAGCGAGTGGTCTGTGGAGCTCGGGCAGACCTGGGCCTGGAAGGCCCTGCTAGGGATGGTCCCCATATCTCTAATTGTAGATTACTTGTAGTTTGCCAAAAGAGCCGTAGCTTCCTTTTTCATCTTGGCCACCACATCTTCTGGCCCGGTAATCTTCACATCACTTCCCAGGCTAAATATCCATCCAAAGAACTGCAAACTAACAGCCACAAAAATACCCCCTGTGATAACTAATGCTAGTATATCACAGAGGGTAATAATCAACCTATTTGGCTACTGTCTTCCTCTTTAAAATACGCTCTTCTAAATCTTTAGGAACTGATTTTCCTGTTCCTAGATATACGATAGCCTTGCGAATATCTCTACTAGCTGCATCATTCTCATTTTTTCCATCAAAACTCATTAAATCTATTCCTAGACGCTCAGCTTCTTCATACATCTTTTCACGACTTTCTATCTCTTCTGCTGTAGGTTGAACAAAATCACGTTTTCTCATATCATTCACCTCCATATACAAACTTCAAACCGACTTTTCTACAAGTGCGCAAAAATTCTTTTACACTGCTTCCTTCAAAGTTTTCAAATAATTTTTCATAATAAACCAGAGATGCAGCTTTATCATCATCAAATTCTTCTAAGGAAACACAATGCACATATAAAGAACGTTGATTTTATGCGGTTTTATAACTCTTTCCTAAAAAACCGATTCATCGTGCTATGCACAACTTCCTTTGGGCGTTCAATCTCTACGTACCCCTTCTTCTCATAAATATGAATAGCAGCCTGCAGGTTGTCATGTGTTTCCAGATAGGAAACCTTGTATCCTGCCTCGCGCATCTTCTCTTCAACAAAATCAATCAGTTCATATCCAAGACCTGAGCCCTTCGCCCCATCTGAAAGATACAACTTTTGAAGTTCCGCAGTATCTTTCATAGGTTCAAACCTGGCAAATCCTATACCACCAATCACCTGACCGCCATCATCCTCAATGACATAATATCTGCGCTCATCATTGTTGTAAAAGTCGCTTAGATGATCCAATCCATCATCAAAATATACCGTTCCAGGGATATCTAGCCCACGTGCCTTTAGATTATCTCGCACAAGCGCAGCCACTGCTTCATTGTCCGCTTCTGTAATTTCTCTGCAGTCAATCATCTTCTTCCCAGCCTTTACAAATATCTACCCATCCTTCAGCTCCAGATGCTTTCTCAAGCTCTGCTGGAGTAATCTTTACGGATGTATACTCGTTGCCTCCTGCAGGATGAACATATTCGAATCGCTTCATAGAAACATCCAGCCAGATTGGAATATCCTCAGGCACAGCAAAAGGACAAACTCCACCAGGCTGAAAGCCTGTAATCTCCTGCACCTGATCACGTGGAATCATATGAGGCTTGGTATGAAAATAAGTTTTAAACTTAGAACTGTTTACCTTCCCATCGCCAGCCAT
>JAFYYE010000300.1 GCA_017557715.1 Pseudobutyrivibrio sp. | reverse complement strand
TTAGTGACATCCAAATGGACCACCATATAGGCTCGGGAGACTACCACCCTGTCGTGGGTGCTTCTATTAAGTTTGCGGATAAACCGCATGTCTAATCTAGCACAAATGTTCTATCTTTTCAATCGAACACCCTCATTTAACAAGTACTTTTCAAGGTACATTTTACCATCAAATATTTAGTTTATAAATTGTCTGACTTCAATAATTTTGCTAATTAATTTGACGATGCGGCTGCTACACTTCCAGAGCATATAGTAACCATAATTATCATATATGTAATCTCCTGAGCAATCACCATTGCAATGGTGCTCTCAAGAGCTGTAGAACTGCTAACAGTATCGCTTCCTGCAAAAGTATTTCCATAAAGGATTGCGGAAAACATAAGTCTTGTCCTGTCGTCTAAATCTAACATTCCAAACCCCTTCTTGCTCTTTAGGTAAGCTGATGCTTCCGCAATCTCTTTTGCCATCTCATTAGCGTCCCTATCGATGTCAATAAGTGTTCCGATAGAAGCAAGCTCATAACCTTTTCCATACTTCGCTTTAACATTCTCAAATGCTTTATATATTTCAAGAGCTCTCTGACACTTCTGCTCATTGCTCCCCTCTTTCATCGCAAGAATCTGAGCAAGGGAATAAACCGCATTGTCGTGGAACTTAAAGTCCTTCTTAAGAATCTGAAAGTTTTCCTCGACTTCATTAAGAATTTCTTCTGTACTCTTATCAGTCATTGCAAGTAAAACTGCAAAACAGGTATCCTCATCACTTGTAAGGAAAGGATGTTCCTTTTTCATCCCCTTTAAAATTTCATTTGCCTTTTCAACGATTTCTTTAGCCTGATTAATTTTTCCTGCATCGCAAATACTGATAGCTGCAAGAGCCATATATCTTGAGCCAAAGATTCTGCCTTCATGAAACATCTTGTAAGCTGAAGAAATGTCTGCCATAAATCTCTCTGGATCAACCTGCTGTGCAAGCTTTGCACTTACCAGCATCTCACTGATGCCACGGAAGTCTGAAAGAGCTCCCTCATTCTTTCTAAGAAGCTTTCTGCATTCCTGAAGATATTCATTGTCCGCTTCCTTATCTGCCTCTGTGTAAATAAGTGCTGAGGCAATCTTCACAAGAGAGTTCTCAAGTAAAAATCCTTTGGTAACAAGGTTCCTGTTTTCTGCAAAAAGATTGCATTTTGCCTGAAATGATGTTTCCATAACAAATCCTCCATAATATAAAATATAATTTTTACTCTAATAGGAAATTACTCCCAAAACAGCTCGTCCAAGGTCTTGTCCAAGGCCTTGCAAATAGCCAGGCACAGCTTGATTGTAGGATTATAATCACCTTTTTCAATAGCGCTGATGGTTTGTCTTGATACATTACAAATCTCAGCCAACTGCTCCTGTGACAAATCCTTTGCTGCCCTTGCAGATTTCATTCTAAGATTCTTCATCTTTTATTCCTCCAGGGATTCTAAAACTTGTTCCTGTCTGATTTTAAGGAAGAAAGTTATCGTATCAATAACATAGATTGAAAGAATAAAAGGTGTAAAACATGAGACACCTGACAGACCAATAATTCCATTTTTTATTTCAAAAAAGTCTTTTGGTGAGCACATAGCCAAAGACACAAAACAAATAATGCAGATGAAAATATTAATTTTACAGCTGGACTTTAATCCATCCTTTGTACCTACGTAAAAATATGCATCATGCATTATGCAATAGGAACTGAACACTGCCAAGCCTACACCAAAAACCAGCAGCGCCAAGGTGGAGCCTGATAATCTCAATAAACTATCTCCCGCAAATAAATCATATAAATAGTATGCTCCACACAAACTCATTGTAATTAGAAAAGCAAGCTTTCCGGCTTTGCCTCTGGCAAGTTCCTGCATTTCGTCATAATCATGTTTATTATTTTTACTCAATGCATAAAAAATTATTACCATTGGCATTGCAACACATAATAAAAGAATCAAAATAAAAACATTTTTCATAGTTACCTCCTGATGTTTTAGTCTTCAGTTACTAATTAATAGCATAATGGTAAAATGAAAAATGTCAAGTATATATTACATTATTCATATTTCAATCTTTAAATATTATTGCTTGTTCTTTTCTATCAGCTTCATCACTTCACAAAGCTGACCAGTGATTTCTTTATAATTCTCACGAATATGAGGTCGCAGACAATCTACACAGGATTTCACACTTGATTCTGTATATTTAAAATTCCCACCACATTTATCCCCAAGACAATAAAGAGGACAATAACAGAATAAACAGTTAAAGTCCTCTGGATTATCAGTTTTATGACAAGGGAAATATTCACATTCCCTATTTTGAAAAAATTTGTAGTGTTCCATGAGTTCACCTCTAATTACTATTTATGAACTCATGATACCACAAAATCCACTATCCTAGAATATCAATGTATTCTCCAGACAATGCCTTATTCATGCTTCGCACTGCGCAAAACTTTCCACACATTGAGCATGTGTCATCAAACTCTGGTGAACGGTCTGCACGAATTGATTTTGCTGTTTCTGGATCCAGTGAGCACTCCCACTGCATATCCCAATCGAAGACCTGACGAGCTTCTGCCATCTTGTTATCGATATCCATAGCGTGTGGAATCTTCTTTGCAATATCAGCTGCGTGGGCAGCAATCTTTGAAGCAATGATTCCCTGCTTTACATCATCTACATTTGGAAGTGCAAGATGCTCAGCTGGAGTAACATAGCAGAGGAAAGCCGCACCATTTTGAGCCGCAATTGCCCCACCGATAGCTGATGTGATGTGATCATAGCCTGGGGCAATATCTGTAACAAGAGGTCCAAGTACATAGAATGGAGCGCCCATACAAATCTTCTGCTGAATCTTCATATTTGCAGCTATTTCATCCATTGGCATATGTCCTGGGCCTTCTACCATTACCTGAACATCTCTCTCCCAAGCACGCTTTGTAAGCTCACCAAGGCGAACAAGCTCCTCAATCTGACAAACATCCGAGGCATCTGCAAGACATCCTGGACGGCAGGCATCTCCAAGAGAAATTGTCACGTCATGCTCACGGCAGATTTCAAGAATTTCATCATAATACTCATAAAAAGGATTCTCCTCTCCAGTCATTGTCATCCATGCAAACACTAGTGAACCACCACGGCTTACAATATTCATCTTACGCTTGTGCTTCTTAATCTGCTCAATTGTCTTTCTTGTAATTCCACAGTGAAGAGTGACAAAATCCACACCATCCTCAGCATGAAGTCGAACCACATCAATAAAATCCTTGGCTGTAAGTGTGGCCAAATCTCTCTGATAGTGAATAACACTATCGTAAATTGGCACTGTTCCAAGCATAGCTGGGCACTCAGCCACAAGCTTCTGTCTAAATGGCTGTGTATTTCCGTGGCTGGACAAATCCATAATTGCCTCAGCGCCCATATCTACAGCCGCCATAACCTTTTCCATCTCGATGTTATAATCCTTGCAATCACGGCTGACACCAAGATTCACATTAATCTTTGTTCGAAGCATGCTGCCCACGCCCTCTGGATTAATACATTTGTGATGTTTATTTGCAGGGATGGCAACCTGTCCCTTTGCCACCAAATCTCTAATCTCCTCAGGTGTGCGATACTCCTTTAAAGCCACCTGCTTCATCTCTGGTGTTATAATTCCCTGACGGGCTGCATCCATTTGTGTTGTGTAGTTATTCATTCAATCATTCTCCTTAAACATATATATAATCGTTAAATACCGGCTGTAAACCTTCCTCAGTCATATCTATATACATAGTCCCAAGGCTTCGGCCATCAGTAATTTCAAACTGCTCGTCTCCTGAATCTTCTGCCTGCTCACCGTTGTATTTTTCCTCATGGTCTCCAATTCCTGTGGACACTCCAGCTGATACCTTTGTGGCCGCAATCTTTGCAATTCCATTTCTAAACTCTGCTGATTCGCGGGATGAGACTGTAATTCCGCAATATGGCAAGAAAATTCTATACGCACATAATATCTGGCACAGCTGTTTTTCTCCTACATCCAAAGGATTTATAGTCTCGTTGTTTATAATTGGACGAAGCCTTGGACATGAAAGTGACATTTCTGCGTGAGGATATTTACGCTGTAGATAATAAATATGAAGGGCCGATGCAAGAGCATCCTTTCTGAAATCAGAAAGCCCTAAAAGTGCGGCGCAGGCTACTCCTCGCATGCCTGCCATAAGTGCTCTTTCCTGAGCATCAAATCTATATGGCCATACTCTCTTATTTCCCATAAGATGAAGGGTCTCATATTTATCACTGTCATAGGTTTCCTGGAAAACCGTCACATAATCCACTCCACATTCATGAAGATATTTGTAGTCTTCCACATTTACAGGATAGATTTCTATTCCCACCATCTTGAAATACTTTCGAGCAATCTTGCATGCCTCGCCTATATATTTCACATCTGATTTAGTTGGGCTTTCCCCAGTAAGTATCAGAATTTCTTCCATTCCACTTTCCGCAATAACCTGCATTTCATGGTCAATCTGCTCCATAGAAAGCTTCAGTCTTTTAATCCTGTTATAGCAGTTAAATCCGCAATATACGCAATAATTCTCGCAGTAATTTGCTATATAAAGTGGTGTAAAAAGATATACCGTATTTCCAAAATGCTTGCCTGTTTCCTTCTGAGCCTTTATTGCCATCTGTTCCAGATAAGGCTCTGCCGCTGGTGATAAAAGCGCTTTGAAATCTTCAATGGTGCATTTATCACTTGCCAATGCTCTAAGCACATCTTTTCCTGTGTACTTACTATAATCATATGACTCCATCTCACTGATGACCTTATATCGTATATCCGAATCAATCACATCCATCCCTGGGAGATATTCCATGTGATTAATTCTGGCACTAGGGTCATTTTCAATCTGATGCTTTCTGGCAAGTCCTGTCTCAGACAACTCATCTGAATCTATAAGAAAATTATTCTCCATGGCTGCCTCCTAATGTAAAAATCCAGTAAGGGGATCAGAAGCAGAAGCACCACGTGTAAGCACTCTTCCAAGTCCTGCAAGGTATGCCTTACGTCCAGCATTAATGGCATCTTTGAAAGCCGATGCCATAAGGGTTAAATCTCCTGCTGTGGCAAGGGCTGTGTTTGCCATAATAGCTGCTGCACCCATTTCCATAGCTTCGCATGCCTGTGATGGAGCGCCAATTCCAGCATCAACAATAATAGGCAAATCAATCTCATCAATAAGAATCTGGATGAATTCCTTTGTAGCAAGTCCCTTGTTAGAACCAATTGGAGATGCAAGCGGCATGATTGTTGCTGCACCGACATTTTGAAGTTCCCTTGCCACATTTAAATCTGGATACATATATGGCATTACCACAAAGCCTTCCTTTGCAAGTATTTCTGTGGCTTTGATTGTTTCATAATTATCTGGAAGGAGATATTTGCTATCTCGCATAATTTCAATTTTTACAAAATCACCGCAGCCTAGTTCTCTTGCAAGGCGGGCGATTCTAACTGCCTCTTTTGCATCTCTAGCACCGCTAGTGTTTGGTAGGAGAGTTACCCCTTCTGGAATATAATCCAAAATGTTTTCCTCGTCCTTTGTATTTGTACGTCTTACAGCAAGAGTAATAATCTGTGCACCTGCATCTTTCACAGCTGCCTCAATAAGCTTCATGGAATACTTTCCTGAACCAAGAATAAATCTTGAGTCAAATTCTTTTCCACCGATTACCAGTTTGTCCTTTTCCATTTTTAGTCCTTTCACATTATGTTTAAGCTAAGGCTGTGCCTCTCCCATCAATATCCTAAGTGCCATATGCGCCTCATGAGCTGCGCATACCATCACTCTTGATGAGATGAGACCTATACCTGAATTCACATCACTGACTCCATCACCTGAGATAAAAAACCTTGATGTAATCTTCTTTGTCACTATCTCATTTGCACTTCCAAAACCTGCCATGCCTGAACTTGATACCAAATATTTATCAGGATAATTCGTAAATACGATATCAGCCAACATAGCTTTGCATTCTGCCTTGTCAAAGGCTTCGCAAACCAAATCTGCATCCTTTATTAATTCAGGAGTGTTTTCTTCTGTCAGCTTAACCTGATGGGTCTCTATTTCTATAAATGGATTAATCTCCAATAGATTTTGTTTAAGCGCCTCGATTTTTGGCATTCCTACCTGATTAAATTTGTATTGCTGACGATGAAGATTAGTCACATCCACCACATCAAAATCTATTAATATCAGACGCCCTATTCCCACTCTTGCAAGACTTATGGCGATATTTGAGCCAAGTCCGCCAAGACCGCAGATTGCCACCGTAGCATCATCAAATTTCTTTTGATTTTCTATGCCATGTCTGTCTACAAGAGCCTGATAGAATTCTTCTTTTGTGACCATTTATCAGCCTCCTCCAACAAAGCTGACAACCTCCAGCACATCTCCCTCCTTCAGCGTCACCTGACCAAGTGTTGCCTTAGGAATTATTTCCTCATTTAGCTCCACAGCTATAGTTCTAAAATCATACTCCAACTCCAGCAGAAGACTCTCTACAGTCCTCCCTGCTACTTCGTATGCTTGTCCATTTACCTGAACCATCTCTTTCTCCTTTTTCACTTTTTATTCCAACCATATGATTTAAAGGTCCAGAACCCTGTCCCAAGTTCAAGCCTGCTGATATGGCAGCTGTTATATATTCCTTTGCACGCTCCACCGATTCCTTAAGTGTGAATCCCAAGGCAAGATTTGATGCAATGGCACTTGATAATGTACAGCCAGTTCCATGGGTATTGTCATTATCAATTTTCTCTCCTTCAAACCAGGTGATTTCACCATTTTCATATAGCACGTCACAGGCATCCTCCACGCTGTGTCCACCTTTGATAAGCACGCTGCAGCCGTAATCATTTCCCAATTCTTTTGCAGCCTTTTCCATCCCTGCCTTGTCAAAAATCTTGTACTCCACCAGACATTCAGCTTCTGGAATATTTGGAGTGAT
>JAFYYE010000299.1 GCA_017557715.1 Pseudobutyrivibrio sp. | reverse complement strand
TACTTCCACTTCCCCAGTTCCGTCGCGGAGGCAGTCACGAATCTTCTCAAGCGTAACCTTCTTCATATTAGGGCAAATCTGCACTGAACCAGCTGCATAGAAAGTCTTGTCAGGATTCTTCTGCTTAAGCTGATAGAGCACCCCAAGCTCTGTGGAAATAATGAATTCCTTCTTATCAGACTTTGTAGCGTAGTCGATGATTCCTGATGTGCTTCCGATATAATCTGCATACTCCAATACATCAAGAGTGCACTCTGGATGAATCAATACCTCTGCCTCAGGATGAGCTTCCTTCGCGCGCTTCACCATATCCGCTGTAACGTTCTTGTGCACGTGGCAATATCCATCGTTGAAAATAAAGTTCTTTTCCGGAACCTTTGTGGAAATATATCTTCCAAGATTTTCATCTGGAATGAAAAAGATATTCTTATTTGGAAGAGATTTTACAATCTTCATAGCATTTGCACTTGTGACGCATACATCAGAATGCATCTTAAGCTCCGCTGTAGAATTGATATAGCAAACTACTGCCACATCATCGTTCTCCCTTCTCACTTCCTCAATGCGCTCAATCTCCGCCATGTGAGCCATTGGGCAATCTGCCTTCTCGTCAGGCATAAGCACAGTCTTCTCAGGATTAAGAATCTTTGCAGACTCTCCCATAAACTTAACCCCTGCAAAAACAATAGTCTTTTCTTTAAGACCTACAGCCACCTTTGCAAGATAGTAGCTGTCCCCAATGTAGTCTGCGATAGCCTGCACTTCATCATTAACATAGTAATGTGCAAGGATAACCGCATCCTTTTCTTCCTTTAATTTTTGTATTTCTTCTACCAGTGTCATAAACATTTTCTCCTTTTAGCGATATCGTAAATATATCACATGTAAAGTCTACTGACAAGACAGTTGTATATCCACTGTCTTTACACCGATAAAATTTATCCACGATTGGACTTTTTAGATGGAATATGTATAATTATGTAACTGTCCAAAGACATTTAACTTTTCAATCAGGAGATTAATATGAATAACAAAAGCACACGTGCTTCAAACATAGAGCTGCTCCGCATTTTCGCAATGTTTATGATTATCGGATATCACGTTATCCTTCACTGCGTAAATGTACAGCTGGTTAACCTAACTTCAATCGAAAGACTTCAAAATGGCTGGTTCAACAATCCAATGTTTTACAAACAGCTTCTTGCATTGTCACTTATGATGCCATTTGGTCTTGTGGGAAATGCGCTTTTCATTATGATTTCTGGATATTTCCTCGCTGAACGCGAAATCGATATGCTTAAGATATCTAAGAAATTATTGTCACAGCTTGCATTTGCCGCTGTAACATTGGTACTTGCTTCTTCTATATTTATAAGACATGTAACTCAAGACGAGCTAAACCAGAATCTTTTTAGCTACATTCGAATCCAGTACTTCAACAAAATGTCTTGGTTCGTTGGCTACTACTTCATCATCATGCTTTTAGCATTTTGTTTTTTGAACAGATTCTTAGCAAGCCTTGATAGAAAGAAATATCTTGGATTCCTTTTCACAATACTTGCTATTTCACAGCTTAGCTGGTCCGGTTCTCTTTTAGATGATTTAGCAAAGGGACTTCGTACTGTTGTAATTGGAATCTTCCTCTACGCTTTAGGTGGATACATCAAAAAATACAATCCATTTGAAAAACTGAGAGGTTATGTTTTATTTTTAGTAATCATTCTTACCAACTGCCTTATTGGTATTTCTTATCACAACACTGCAATTGGAAAGATTCAGTCATACTATTACAATCAGAACACTACAGGAGCTCAGGTTACCGACTTTACACAATCTATTCCTAAGTTTGATAATTATAGTATCGTAGTTGTTATCATTGGTGTTTGTGTATTTGAGCTTTTCAGAAGATTACGCTTGCCTGAGCTTAAATTCGTAAATGCGATAGCTCGTGCTACATTCATGATTTATCTTCTTCATGATAACGGCTTCGCTTACAGTATCTGGCAAACACAGGACTGGATTACACTTCTCTATAATGATTTCTGGGGATTTGTATTGAAACTTGGCATTTGGACTGCCAGCATATTTGGGGGAGGCCTTTTAGCCTACTGGATATTTGTTTTACTTAAAGTTGTTCTTAAAAAATCAAGAGTGTTATTCTACAAGGAATAACACTCTTTGTTTTTGCTTTATTCTATGATAATGCTTCTTCAATTCCCTTTGCTAACTGATCTGCACAGCTTGTGCCCTTCATACCGCAAAGATTTCCTTTTAATACTTCCACTGTGTGAGCTGCATCAGCGCCCTCTAAAAGCTTGCTGATAGCCTTTGTGTTGCCATCACAACCGCCAGTAAACTTTACATTGTGAAGCTTTCCATCTTCAATTTCAAAATCAATCTGTCTAGCACAAACGCCCTTTGGAATAAAAGTATGCTTTTCCATTTTAAACTCCTTAATTACATTTTATCTAAAGAATTTAGTAAATCTAAATTCTTAACTTCTGTTTCAGTAAATATTTCTTCTGAGAAATCTGCTGGCATAACTGATGGGCTATACCAAATCTGCCCCATGAAATAATTCATAAGATTAGCATCTCTAAATGAATAGCCGTGGCGGGCGTACATTTCATTTTTTACTACGTGAATCACCTCAGGTGAAAGCCCTGCAAAATCTTCAGCTGAGTATACCTTATTGCTGGTATCAAATAAGTATGTACAGAATCTTGCATTCCCCGATACGCCTCTGCTAGCCCAATAGCTTTCAACAGCTGGCCAGTAGCTGGTATCGTTTAACGAATTTGAACGCTCTGAAACTGCTGCATCGATTTCTGCCTGTGACCAATTGGCAATGTCCCCCACATACTCACCTGGATCAACTACCTCAATCACAACATCACCGTAGTCCTGAGCTGGAGCTTCGCCAGAAGATGCGGCACTAATATCTTCAGAGCCCTCTGCTGTCTGCTCCTGTACTGGTGTGGCTGCATTTTCCTCTTTTACTGCAAGTGTTTTCTTCTCGTGATTTAAAACATTGAAGGTGATTACTCCTGCAAGTATTCCTACTGCGAGGCATATACATCCCTCAACTATCCATCTTCTAACATTAGGATTGTCTGCCAGAAAATCTCTGATGTCATCAAATCTGTCTAAAAACCAATCTCTAACGTCTAATAATCTTTCTCTTACTTCTTCCATAATTCATCCCTTTTTATAATAATATGCTACTTCTCGTAACCACAAAGAATTATAACACAATGAATCACAATAATGTTGCATTTATTACATATTTGTTACAATAATTTCTACAAGGTCTGCTCTATGGCACTTCTTGTAGCAAGAACTGAGCCCTGAGCCATCTGCTTGCTACCGCCACCTTTAGCTCCTAGAAGCTCACGCAATCCTGCTGCAATCGCACCACAATCGCGGCTGCTACTTCCGATAACAAAGTTATAACCATCTTCATCATTTCCCGAAAATATCGCACACAGTCCATCGTGTCTCTCCACTAATGTATTCACTCCGTCACGCATAGTTTTGGCATCCAAATCCTCGGTGTAGATTGTCACATCGTGAAGCTCTGAAGGATATCCCGCGATTTGATTCATAAGGATATCTGCCTTTATCTGAGATATTTTATACTTCAGCTGCTTGTTTTCATCCATGATTCCAGCAATCCTGTCTGGTAAATCATCCTCTGGACAATTCAGCTGCTGATATGACTTAGCAAGAAGATTCATTCTGCGATTATAATCATCTAATGCTCTAAGGCCGCAAAGGATATAGACTCGTGTGCCCCCTTTGTATTTTCCATAAGAAAGCACCTTAAGCATTCCCACCTGACCTGTGGAATTTACATGAGGTGCACAGCAGGCGCAGATATCTACATCATCTATTTCCACCAATCTTACTGCACCATCTATCTCCTTCTTGCTGCGATAATCAATAAGTCTAAGTGTCGCATCATCAGGATAATATGCACGAACTGGCACATCCGCACCAATCACTTCATTGGCACTACGCTCAACCAACCTGACCTGCTCTTCAGAGAGCTCAATATTCAAATCGAGAGTCACTGTATTATCACTCAAGTGAAATCCCACGTTGTCTGCTCCGTAAAGCTTATGGGCGAGTCCTGTAAAAATATGCTCCCCTGTATGCTGCTGCATATTTCCAAAACGATGGTGCCAATCTATAGTTCCAACCACCTTGCAACCTGCCTCAAATGATTTATCACACAAATGATAGATAACCCCATCTTCTATCTGAACATCATATACCTTTGCCTCACCAATAATTCCGACATCGCTTGTCTGACCGCCCTGCTCAGGGAAGAATAATGTCTGATCAAGCACAAGCTTGTATTTACCATCAGTCTCCTGACAATCAACCACCTGGGCTGTAAATTCCGTTGCAAAGGAATCATCGTCATATAATGCAACTGTTTTCATACGCTCTCCAATCTGAATATAATTACAGGGCCTCTGCCCTCCGACAGAAAGCCCTTTATTCTAGTTCTTTCTAAAAAGTATGTCTCTATTAATTTCTGTATAAAAAGCTTCTCTGAGACGCTTGTTGCTATAGTTCATACCACGAAGCCACATAAGCTTTGTCATGGTAGCCTCAAGAGTCATGTCGTAGGATTCAATCATATGGAAATCCTGCTTCACCTGTCGGCCAACCTCGTAAACTGTCATGTTGCTGCCTTCGTTAGCAACCTGTGTAGTCATAACAGCAAGCTTATCTGTGCCCTTCCACTTCTTCATCTCATCGTAGAAGGTCTCCATCAAAGTCTCAGGCATTCCGCCAACACCAAAGCTTTCGATTACTATGATATCGTAATTTTCAAAAAGATAGCTGAGAATCTCTGGCTTCATTCCAGGATAAAGCTTGAGAAGTGTCACCTTATCTGACATCTCATAATAAAAGCTAGGGATGCCCCTTACTGGAACCTCTGGAATGTATCGAACTATCACACCATCCTGAATCACTGCAAGATAAGGGAAATTGATGCTAGAGAAAGCATTGTAGCTTTTCGCTCTTTCCTTCTTGGCTCTTGTTCCACAGATAACCTTACCATCAAAAACGATGCTTACATTCTGGGAATCATCATCTGCAGCGTAAATAAATGAATCTAAAAGATTAGTCTTTGCATCAGTTACATCCTTGCTGATAGGCTTCTGTGAACCTGTAACAACAATAGGTTTTGCCGAATTCTGAATCATATAGCTAAGGGCTGCTGCAGTGTAGGCAAGAGTATCTGTACCATGGCACACTACAAAGCCATCATAATTTGCATAGTTCTCTTCTATCGCATATACGATATCTTTCCACAGAACAGGTGTCATATTGCTACTGTCAATATTCATTACCTGAATAGTCTCTACCTGGCATACCTTTTCTACTTCAGGAATATATGCCAAAATGTCCTCTGCTGTAAGTCCAGGAGTAAGTCCTGCATCTGTCTGTTTTGAAGCGATGGTACCACCTGTACCAATCATAAGTATCTTTTTCATCTGTTAATTCTTTCCAATTGGGATTCCGAAAATCTTGGTCTGGAAGCCCTCATATAATGTATTGTAATCGGTATAGCTAATATTACATTTGAAATAGCTATTCCATGTATCTTTGATTGCATCGCAGATAGCCTTTCCCTCCTGCTCCTCGCAAAGGATTGTTGGGAAAACATAATAAATCATAAAATAATTAAGATTCATCAAATCAGCTCCGCGAACCTTACCAAACTTTTTAAATGAAATAAAAACATCCTCACAAAAGCTTCTTGCCTCTGCACTCACATCCTCAGCGGAAATCAGATTCTCCAGCTCTCCATATCGCTCGTCTTTAAAACGAAGTGAATTGGCTTCGTATTCTTTCTTGCTGTGAACCTTGCTAAGGTATGAAACATCCTCAAAAATCTTGTTTACATTGTAACTCATAACACCTTCTCCAATTCTATTACTCTATTATTTCTTTAAGCTGGCTAATATCATCAATCTTTGCCACATATCCATCTACTGAATCACCATAGCCATAAGCCGCCCAAATGAAATCAACTCCAGCCTTATCACATGCATCTTTATCCCCCTGGATATCACCCACATAAACTGGATGCTGAATATTATTCTTTGCTGAAAGTCCCTTTATATTATCTGCTTTTCCAAGGCCATTGTCACCATAGCAGATAAAATCTGTAAAATATTTTCCAAAGCCGCTGCGCTCGATAAATGTCTCGATATATCCTGCCTGACAGTTGCTAACTATATACAGCTTTGTGCGCTTGCTAAGCTCCTCGAGCACATTCTCAAGTCCTTGGTATGTGGTATCCATTTCGCTGACTGCTAAATCAGCCATCTCATACTCTTCGCAAAGCTCCAAGGTCTTGTAGCGCTTTGACGCATCATCGTCTGGAATACATGCATCAGCTATGTCTGTCATTGTCTTTCCAAAGAGACCCATAAGCTTCTTTGGTGTAAACTCGATATCATAGCCCATTTCCTTCGCTGCTCTGGTCCAGCTTCCAGAAAAGACTGGAGTGTTGTCCCAGATTGTGCCATCCATATCAAAAATGATGCCATCAGATTTTATTTTATTCATAATAACTAACCTATCTTTCTAATATCAACTAGGTGCTATTTTACAATATTTCACGTATAATGGGAACTCATAGAAAGGATTTATTATGAACGACGACGAACAGCTTTTATATAAACGATTAATTGAGCTTGCAAACCGAGCTTATCAAAACAATATATATACATTTAGCGATTTTCTTAGCCTCAGCCAGCAGGGGGTAATGTACCAGGTTGCAAGAGACAAAAGCTTCGCGCCTATCTCCTACGATTTATTTGGTGGCTATGAGAACTGCGAAAGAAAAATGGTTCGCTTTGGAAGTGAAGCAGACTTCGGATATGATGTAGATTTTCCAATCAAGTGCATAAAGGTAGAGCCTCTCGCGAAGAAATTTGCCAAGGAATACACTCACCGAGATTATCTTGGCTCCCTCATGAGTCTTGGAATCGACAGAAAAAAATTCGGCGATATCTTCGTGGATGGCATGGATGCTTATATCTATGCCGACGAATCTACCGCCGATTATCTTCTTGAAAATTTTGTATCTGTAGGTCGCAATTCTGTGAAATGCTCCATCTCTGAACTTCCAGAATCCTACAAGCGCTCAGCCCTAAAGGAATCCACCATTCAGGTAGCTTCGCCTCGCGCCGATGCAGTCATCGCGAAGGTCTACAACCTTAGCCGCAAGGACACCATTCCTTACTTCACCGAAAAAAAGGTATCTGTAAACGGACACATCGTGGAAAACAACGACAAGCTTCTTGCTGCCGGAGACTCCGTCTCTGTGCGCGGCTTCGGGAAATTCAACATCGTGGAAGAGGGTGGGCTTTCCCGTAAGGGGAAGCTGAACTTGGTTGTTGAAGTATTCGGAAAGTAGTTGGCAATTAAGTTTTTCATGCTCGCGCTTGCCAAGTTTATGAAAGCCAACTACAGTGCTGATATCAAGTGCTGCGCTATGGCCGCAAATCCGGCATCGTTTGGGTGTCCCGCTAAGAATGAGCCTATTGTATATACGGTGCCGTCAGGTGTGGTGTACTCATCCCCCTGCTGAAGCATATAATCCTGCACACCTTGAATATCTGAAAGACTTACGTAGGTAGCGCCCTGCTCGGAAGCAACCTCTTTCTTTGTGCTGATGATGCTCTTGTAAGCCCAGAAATTATCAAGCATTACGATCCTTGCATTAGGATTGTAAGTCTTGATGTATTTAATCATATCTGTAAGGTCTTCTTTGAAATGATTCTCGTGACCTTTTACATTCTCACCAAGCTCGATGACGATTGTTCCATACTGATATTTAGTGATGTATGGATCCAAATCATCTAACTCATAATTTCTTGTACTAGAAAATTCCCATGCTCTAAGTGACATGTAATCGTATGAGCTGTAGCCTTTTGCTGCAACTGTGAGATGAACATAGTCGTTATCAGGTGTTGTGGCGCCGCAGCCCCATCCTGACCCCCACCAATCCTTTGTTGCTGGATAAAGTGTGATGGAATTGCCAATGAACAAGATATCCTTCGTTGCCGATGGAACGGATTTTGAACTGGATACTGGAAGAGGAATTGGTAAATACTCCTCAGAAACATCGTTAGCTGAAACATATCCATAATCGCCGTTTATCTTAATCTTGTAATAATCTGTTTCATTGCACTGTGCGACAATCTGCACTATTGAGTCTAATGAAAGAGTTCCTATTATTTCAGCTGTGTCATAAGGCTCCTCACGAACTGTAGCCTTAGACTGAGCATAATAATTAGCTTCAAAATCTTTGAAAGTATATTCATCCTTTGGGGTGCTGGCTTCTTTTTCTTCCTGCTCTTTTTCGGCAGCTTCCTCTGCTAATCGAAGCTCCTCCTCTTCCTTTTCAATTCGAGCCTGAAGTGCTGCCTTTTCCTGCTTGTCCTCATAAACAAGTAACGCGCCAAAAGCAATCACCAAAATTAATAGCGATACCCAAAGAGTTATTACTATTTTCTTCTTCAAAATAAATCTCCTATCAAAAAGATGTTAATTAATTTATAATTATCGTTAGTAGAAATCATTATATCACTTATAAACATATTAGTCATACTTCCCATGGATGAGGTGTATTTTGAAACCAATACTATCAGCTTCCCAGATGAAAGAATGGGATTCTAAAACAATTGACCATTACGGTGTGCCATCTTTGGTGTTGATGGAGCGTGCAGCCCTTGCGGTATGCAATGAATTTCGCGTTTTCTATCCAACAGTCAATTCTGTTGGCATAATTGCAGGCCCTGGTAATAACGGAGGCGACGGCATTGCTATTGCCCGAATCTTGCACACAAAAGGGTACTCCGTTAAAGCAATCGTGCTTGGTGATTCAAAGAAGTTTTCTCCTCAGCTCAGGCAGGAGCTTGAAATCGCTGGCAACTATGGCGTGGATATTGTTTATCCATGGAATATAGATGACGTAAGTGTAAAGGAGCTTTCAAAAATCTTTAAATACAGTGAGTTTCTTATTGATGCCATGTTTGGCATTGGACTGACTCGCGGGCTGGATGGCGATTTTGCTATCGCAGCAGATTTTCTTAATCAGTGTGAAAAACCTGTTTTGGCTGTGGATATTCCATCAGGCTACGACACTGACAGTGGAAAACTCCTTGGCAAAGTTGGCGTAGTTGCTGACAAAACTGTTACCTTTGCTTACATGAAAAAAGGTCTTATTCTTGGCGAGTGTAAGGCCGCCGCTGGTGACGTAAGAGTTGCCGATGTGGGAATATATGGTAATGAAGAAAATACTGCCAAGCTTCTTGATGCAGATATTTTACGTTTTGTTCCAGACAGAGAAATCACTGCCAACAAAGGTTCCTGTGGAAAAGTGCTAGTGATTTCTGGTAGCGAAAGTATTTATGGTGCTTGTTATCTAGCAGCTAATGCAGCCCTCACTACCGGCGCCGGTCTTGTAAAGATTTACACCCATCAAAATAATATAGCATCCATTCAGCAGGGATTACCAGAAGCCATGTACAAAGGCTACACATCCTTTGAGGAAGCCGAAGTTTTAGAAGAAATTAATTGGGCTGATGCAATCGTAATTGGTCCTGGTCTTGGTACTTCTGACGTTTCAGTTTCTATTATGGATACAGTGTGCAAGCATGCTAATGTTCCTGTTATTATCGATGCCGATGGGCTAAATATTTTATCAAAAGATTTAAGTCTTCTTAATGAGCTGGCATCCAGAGTTCCTATAGTGCTTACTCCTCATTTAAAGGAGATGGAAAGACTTTGCAAAATTCCTGTAGGTGATATAAATTATGACATGGAAAATGTGGCAAAAGATTTCGCTGCAAAACATAATTGCACTGTAGTTCTTAAAAATCACACCAGTGTAATCGCTAACGTAAATACGATATTTTATTGCAACAGTGGCAACGAAGGACTTGCTACTCCTGGTAGCGGTGATGTGCTTGCTGGAATCATTGGTGCATTGCTAGGTCAGCACATCGATGTTGTTAATGCGGCAGCTGCCGGCACATTTATTCATGGATGCGCAGGAACAATCGCCACATCAGAAGTTGGCGTAAAGGGATTGCTCGCACGAGATATTATTGCAAATATCCACAAATTGATATAGAACACTTTAAGAGTGTATATGTATATATGGAAGGTAATTAAAATGAGAGAATTTGACGTAGAAAAACAAACAAAGCAATTAATTGAGTACACCAGAGAATGGTTCAATAAGTTTGGCGATAACAGCCGTGCAATTATCGGTATTTCTGGAGGAAAAGATTCTTCTGTAACAGCCGCACTTTGCAAAGAGGCTCTTGGCGCTGACCGTGTCCTTGGAATTATTATGCCAAACGGCGAGATGAGTGATTTAGATGATGCTAAGCTTCTTGTAGAGCACCTTGGCATTCCAAATGAAATCGTTCCTATCACAGATTATTACAACGCTGCAATCGCTACTTTTGAAAAAGCAAGCAAATTTGAAGTTACAAAGGATCTCAAGATTAATCTTGCTCCACGTCTTCGTATGTCTACACTTTATGCTGTAGCTCAGGGACAGCCTGTTACTTCATTTGTTGTAAATACATGTAATGCATCAGAGGATTATGTAGGCTACTCTACAAAGTACGGTGATGCTGCTGGCGATGTTTCTCTTCTTCAGGATTTCACAGTTACAGAAGTTCTTCAGATTGGAGAATACTTAGGACTTCCTGAGTCGCTTGTGCACAAGACACCATCTGATGGTCTCTCAGGAATGAGCGATGAAGATAAGCTTGGCTTCAAGTATGCTCAGCTTGATGAATATATCTCAGATTCAAATGCTGACATCCCTGAAGAGGTACGCACCTCTATCGACAAGAAGCACGCGGCAAACTTACATAAACTACAGTTAATGCCAGCATATAAAAGACATTAAAAAATATTAATTACTCTTTGAATTGTGTGGAAAGCTTCATAGTCGTAGCGCTCTACAGCTTCTATTACTATGATATCAGCATTCTTAATATCAGATTTCACATCACTCATGTAGTCGCGATGTACAAACGTACAGTTAGTGAAGTCTTTGGAAATATATGGCATCATGTTTACACGGAAGCTGTCGCCGATGAGGCACAGCTTCTTTTCATTTGCCCCATTGCTGGTGGTGTGACAAATCATCTTCTCCACATCAAGCCCTTTTACTTCTATCTCTGGGCGATAATCCACTGTAGCCTCCACATCATTGTGCGTAACCATAGAATCAGGCATACCCATGTATGTGTAAAGCTCATATTTATCTGCATCCTGAGTGCCCACTATCCACTGGGCAGGGTCGGTCTGCTCCACACCCATAGCAGCATAAAGAGCATTTACGCCATACAAGCCTCCCAAGTGATTCCAGTGACTATCATACTTGTAATAAACCTGATGATAGCTGGATGCCTGAAGTTCCTCAAGAAGAGGATAAATAAATGGCGCTGTGGCTTCATCCTGCATGCGCTGATACAGCTGCTGAATTCTCCTGAAATTAGTGGCTATATCCACTGTAGGCATATACTGAGAATACACTGATGATTTATTAGGCGCGATGTAAACATACAGCTGCTTTCCTCTTGCCTGACAAATTCCCTGAAGCTGATTTACCAGATTAATATAATGACGAGTTTCTTCCTCGCTCAAAATATTTGTGCCAGTGTAGCATTCGATTTCATTTTCACCATATAAGAAAAGCCAGCCTTCTCTTCCAACAATTACATCCTGATAAACACTCAGTGGATAGAAATTTCCATCCGCCGCTTCTTCTACCTGGTCCTGAACCTGCTCCCCTGGAACAATTGGCTTGTTAGTTTCACCACGCTCCACTGTATCTTCCTTAGCAGTGTAAAGCTTCTGACCAATTGCCATAGCCGCTTTTTGATACTGACCATCAATAGCATCGTTTAATGATTTGTACCAGGAAATTAATGTAAATCTAAATGGAATTCTATCATCTATAAATCCACTTACACTTTCTCCAGTGTTCAAAAGATTGGACCATTCTATCTCCTGCATCTGACGCTTTTCTGTTTCCACAACAGAAATAGACTTGTAGGCTTCCGGCGCCACAAGTCGTAAAACACCTCCAGCTATCCACGGAAGGGTGAGGACAGCTAGAAACACCAGTATGAAAATTTTGTTTTTTAGATTAGTAATATTCATCTTAAAATTGATAATAAATAAATGGATTATACGTACTATTTACAAGGAACAGTAGGCTAAGCAACAGCAGCCCCAAACACACAAACGCGTTGCCCTTCACAGCCTTTACACTCATGTGAGCCTGCACAAAACCTCCAAAGAGGCAAGCACAGATAAATGCGATTACACTCATTCCTGAAAGGTAATTCAATAGATTAATTGGCTTGAAACCGCCTGCAAACATTCTTGAAATAAATGTGCCAGCATCCATAATATTGTTTGCTCTAAAGACCACCCAAAGGATTGTGACGATCACAAAAATCAGCATTCTATTTAAGAATTTCACAGGATTCTTCTCCAAAAGCTTTCCGAAACAAAGACGCTCAAATATTAAAAGAATACCGTATACAACACCCCATACCAAGAAAGTCCAGTTGGCACCGTGCCAAATTCCAGTAAGTAAAAATACTATAAAAATATTCACGCAGGTCTTAGCCATGGAGCATCTGCTTCCACCGAGAGGAATATATACATAATCTCTAAACCATGTAGAAAGGGAAATATGCCATCGTCTCCAAAATTCTCTAATTGATTCCGAACGATATGGATGATCGAAGTTTTCCTTGAAATCAAATCCAAACATTTTTCCAAGGCCGATAGCCATATCAGAGTATCCACTGAAATCAAAATAAATCTGGAAGGTGTAGCAAATAGCACCAAGCCAGGCAACTGTAGCATCAAGAGTTGATAATTCCGCTGACCACACTTTATCTGCTACCACTGCTAACGTATTTGCGATAATCACCTTCTTGCTAAGTCCAAAACAAAAACGCTTGATGCCTTCTGAAAATTCATAAGAACCAACATTTCTATCTGTAAGCTGCACAGCAATATCCTTATAATGAACAATTGGTCCTGCGATAAGCTGTGGGAAGCATGCTATATACAACGCGAAATAAAATGGATTGCCCTGAATTTCCACTGTGTCGTTATACACATCAATAACATATGACAAAGCCTGAAAGGTAAAAAATGAAATACCTACCGGCAAAACAATCTGCTCTATTCCAAGTGCACCAGTTCCAACACCGGCAAAAATACCAGTGGCTCTTTCTGCACCTGTAAGTTCTACACCAAAAAACAAATTTTCAATTATAGCTATAAAAAGATTGAAATATTTGAAAAAGAACAGCATTCCCATGTCGCAGAAAATAGCCCCTATTAAGCCTATTTTCCTTACCGCATCTCCATGACGCCTCTTTGATACGAGAAAGCCTGCGCTCCAGTTTATTAAAATAACCGCAGCAATTAGAAGCAGATATTTCACACCACCAAAGGCGTAAAATACCAAGCTAAAAAACAAAAGTATGTAATTAGATAAAATGATTTTGCGTTC
>JAFYYE010000298.1 GCA_017557715.1 Pseudobutyrivibrio sp. | reverse complement strand
TGAATATGAACCACTAAGTACACGGTTCATAACGACAGCACCTACTGCAACCTGTCCTTCGTACATCTCACTTCCTGCCTCAATCTGAATAATAGCTGCAAGGAGAGTAACATCATCTGCGGATGTGATAACTGCCTGCTTTGCTGCAGCTGCTTCTGCTGCTGCAATCTTTGCCTGCTCTGCCATAGCTGCCTGCTCTGCAGCCTTTCTTGCTGCTTCTTCCTCGGCTGCCTTCTTAGCTGCGGCTTCCTCCTCAAGAGTAATAGCCTCACCTGTAGCCATATCTACATCTACAAAGTCTGCTTTTACATAACCTGACTTATTTCCTGAAGTAACAGCTACCCAGCCATCAACTTCTTCTACATCGTCATTAACCTCAAGCTTTGTTCCCTTAGAAACAACTGTAATAATCTTTGAATCCTCAGATGCCTCACTTCTAATACGAAGACCATTAACATCTGTGGTAGCATATGTTTCGCATACTTCTAATGCATACTCATATGCCTCAATGCCTGTAACACAGTAATCTGCTGAAACAAAACCATGGGCATTTCCTGATTCAATCTCGTACCAACCATCAAATACATCAATAAGTGTAGCGATGTCGTTTTTACGAAGCTTTCCTATAACCTCTGATGATGCGTCAGCCTCTGCACGAATAGACAAGTAATCCTGAATATCCTTAGCCATAACTTTATCTGACCATTCATCATAAATATCATCGCCAAACTTAACCTGGTCTGATGTAGCAGAAACTACAGAAACACCTGCTGATGCAAACACCAAATCAGATGAGCTCGCACTGAGCTCCATTGCTGAGACAGCAGAAAATACGCCTGCTGTACTTGCTGGCTTGATATTAACGTCTGTTGTAACCTTTCTCTCAACAGGGGCAGAAACACAAGCTCCTGTGATCAAAAGCACCATGGCCATCGATAAAGCTGCTGACTGCATGGTTCGCTTGTTGAAATATTTCTTATTCTCTGTATAGAATGAAGAAAACGTATTGCTAATTCTTATCATAATCCTCCACTTTTAACAAATCATTGTAAAATATTACAAACTTGTTACGAGGGATAATATAACATTCTTGCATATAAAAGTCAAATTTGAGCCATTTGACATTTGTGAATGTACTGATATCATAGTGTTTGTAGCGATTTTTATGTCGTCTACGCACATATAAAATAACGAGGATTTATATATGAAAACAATTGTTATGACAGGTGGAGGCACGGCTGGGCATGTTACTCCAAACCTTGCTCTTGTACCTTATTTAAAACAAGAAGGTTATGAAATATTTTATATCGGTTCTTACACCGGTATTGAAAAAAAGATGGTAGAAAACGCCGGGATTACCTACTATGGAATATCTTCTGGTAAGCTGAGACGCTACCACGACTGGAAGAATTTCACTGATCCATTCCGCGTAATAAAGGGCTTTTCTGAAGCTAATCAGCTTCTCAAGCATCTTAAACCTGATGTAGTCTTTTCAAAGGGCGGCTTCGTTTCCGTTCCTGTAGTAATGGCTGCAGGAAGACAGCATATTCCAGCTATAATACACGAGTCAGACATGACTCCAGGCCTTGCTAATAAATTAGCTATTCCTTTTGCTTCAAAGGTTTGCTGTAACTTCCCTGAGACAATGGAATTCCTTCCAGAAGGAAAAGCTGTCCACACTGGTTCTCCTATTCGTCAGGAGCTTTTCAGTGGTAATAAGGAAGCTGGCCTTTCATTCTGTGGCTTTACTAATGAAAAACCTGTTCTTCTCATTATGGGTGGAAGTATTGGCTCTCGCTTCATTAATAATGCTGTCTGGGAATCTTTAGATAAATTACTTGAGAAGTTCCAGATTGTACACCTTGTTGGCAAAGGAAATATCAACAAAGATTTGGTTGGCAAGGCTGGTTATCAACAATATGAATTTATTAGTGAACAGCTTAACGATATCTTCGCAATGACTGATATTATGATTAGCCGTGCAGGCGCTAATTCAATTAGTGAGATTTTATCACTTAAGATTCCTAATATTTTAATTCCTCTTTCAGCTAAAGCTAGCCGTGGAGACCAGATTCTTAATGCTGAAAGCTATGAAAAACAAGGTTTTTCAACTGTGCTTCAGGAAGAAGAACTTACTGGAGAGTTGTTGCTATCAAGCGTTAACAACGTATTTGAAAACCGCGAAGCTATTAAAGAAAAAATGGCATCCAGCAAGTTACTGGACGCCAATAAAGTCATTATGGATTTGATTAAAAACTCAGCTTCTTAACAACCTCAGCTGTTTCAGCATCGCTGAAGCTCTGGTGATTCCAATCGTTGATGGCTCCATCACCAGCCCATCTTGGAATAACGTGTACATGGAAATGGTGAACTGTCTGCCCGGCAGCTTCACCATTATTTTGTACGATGTTAACACCGTCACAGCCCAATTCCTTCATCATTTTATTTGCAATTTTCCTTGCAAGAGGAAGTGCTTTTGCCGCTACCTCGTCATCAATCTCAAATAAATTCGCAAAATGATTCTTTGGTAAAATAAGAGCATGTCCCTTTGTAGCAGGTGAAGCATCAAGAATTACCTTAAAATCGTTATCCTCGTAAATAGAGTTTGTAGGAATGTCTCCATTCGCAAGCTTACAAAAAATACAATTGTTGTCCTTCATCACATTATCCTCCATTTATTTAATTAAAAGTAAAAATATCATCTAAAGTTCTAAGGGTTCTAAAATTACCCTTTGCTGTCATATCTCCTACTGAAAAAGCACGTTGGAAAGTCTCACGACCAGCTACAATATTATCCATGATGCTACCTGTTAACTTCATATAAACATCAATATTGTCCTCTTTTCCGTAGTGACAATCCATCTGTTCTCCTGATATTCCAAGGAACAATGGCTTCTCCTTACCATCTATCATAAAGAGATACTTGGCTGCAAACTCTGGGTTACCCTTAAAATGAATTTCAAAATCATTTATGTATTCATTCGTGCCATCTTCTTGTTTCTTGTCCATCATACCCCTGAACATGTTGGTCAAATCAGCTATGTCAGCCTTCTGTGTCTGTACATATTCATCGTCCGAAACAAACTTAGATAGCTGCTCAGTTTCCTGTGGTGATAGCTCCATTCTCTGAGTTCTAAGAATACTTCTTGTAACTGCCTGATTGCTGGTAGGAAGTCCCTTAGTGTGCTGCGAAATTGTTCTGTACAGTGTCTCCACTTTCTTTTCTATAATATGAGCATACTCAGAATTCTCTCTGAATTCTTTCACATCCTCCACATATCCGCAGAAACCTGAGCATGGAAGTCCTCCAAGAATTTCCCATGCGTTCTCAAGCGTAACCATAGCTTCGCGTTCACCATATGTTGTAGACATTACTACTGGCTGCATGTATGTAGTGGCAAGTGCGGTCTTATCAGCATAAAGCCAGCAAGCATCCAAAAATTGATTCATATATCCTCCGATGCCAAGCCACTCCACCGTAGTCGCAAGAATGATTCCGTCCGCATCCTTCAACGTCTGTGGTAGCATCGAAATAGCATTCTTCTGTTCATAAATGTTGTATATATGAACCTCTACCTGAAGCTCTGCCAAGACTTGCTCCATCTTGTTGATTACATAAAGTGTTGGGTCCTCAAGTAGACCCCTACCGCCGTAGTAAATGTTTACTTTCATAATAGCCCCCCGACTTTTACGTTTCTTATTTTAAGTATAGGTATTTTCGTCCTCAAAATCAACGGAACCGTGATTTCTACTATCCTTTACATTGTGGATAATTGTTGGTATTCCGTAGCTAAAGAATGTAAGAATAACGCCAGTTATCAAGCCTCCTAGATGTCCCACGTTGTCTGTTCCAGCTGTTGCAAACCCAAAATATAAAGTGAGGGCTGCCATAAATAGCATTCGTTTTGTGCTAATCCCCTTATATTTTCCTTTATTAACTATTACAACTATTATCATGCCTCCAACAATTCCAAAAATTGCTCCGGAAGCACCTGCTACAATGTCATTCTTCCCCATCAAGCACATATAAAAGAACGACAAAAAAGAACCTGCCAGACCTGAGCCTAGGTAGATTCCAACGTATCTGGTGGTACCCACTGCACGTTCAAACATCTGACCAAGAAGAAATAACAATAGCATGTTATTTGCAAGATGATCAATTCCAAAATGCATAAATGTAGCGGTAAAAAGACGGTACCATTCATGATTATATAAAACGAGATACGGATTCATGGCACCATTAAGTAACATAAAGGTACCATCCTCTGTATCTCCCATTAATTCCAGCACAAGAAAGACAATTATATTAATTGCCACGAGTATAAATGTCACTGGACCATTCTTTGGTTTTAAAAAATCTTCTGTATTACTTTTCACATTAAGCAAGCATTTCCTGTGGCATACGACTTAACAACTTACTCATAGCCACCTTATGCTGATCCTCCATCTCTGTAAGTGGAAGTCTAAGACTTCCTACATTAAATCCTAACATATTCATAGTAGATTTAACAGGGATAGGATTTACCTCGCAGAAAAGCGCATCAACTAATTCAAGATAATCAAGCTGTAATCTACGGGCCTTATCTTCATTGCCTTCTAAGTAAGACATTACCATATCATGAGTTCCTTTAGGTGCAACGTTTGAAAGCACTGAAATAACACCAATTCCACCAAGTGAAAGAATAGGAACAATCTGGTCATCATTTCCAGCATAAATATCAAGGCATCCTCTGCAAAGGCTAGCAAGCTTAGTAATCTGTGAAATATTTCCACTTGCTTCCTTAATACCTACGATATTTTTAAACTCAAGAGCAAGCTTCAAAGCTGTCTCTGGAAGGATATTACATCCTGTACGGCTAGGTACATTGTACATAATGATAGGAAGATCCACTTCCCTTGCAATTGTAGAATAATGCTGGTACAAACCATCCTGTGTAGCCTTATTATAGAAAGGTGTTACAATAAGAAGTCCATCCGCACCAATTGATGCGATCTTCTTAGATAAATCGATAACAAGACGTGTACTGTTAGCACCTGAACCTGCAATTACAGGAACACGGTGATTCACACGTTTTACAGTGTACTCAATTACTGAAAGCTTCTCCTCTTCGCTCATGGTAGCAGCCTCGCCTGTGGTGCCGCATACAATGATTGCATCTGTTCCGCCTTCAATCTGTCTATCAATAAGAGTTCCAAGCATGTCATAATTTACGGTCTCATCTTCATTGAAAGGAGTGATTAATGCTACTCCTGCACCTTTAAATAATGTCATTGCCGTCCTCCTTAATAACCTCTGCGATGAGCTCTCGCTCGTCCATGTGGTGCTTAACACCCTTAATTTCCTGATAATCCTCGTGGCCCTTACCTGCAAGAACGATGATGTCACCCTCCTTAGCATTTGTAAGGCAATACCTGATGGCTTCCTTGCGGTCTGGTACTGTCACGTACTCACCGTCGGCCTTCTTAACACCGATTAAGATGTCGTTAATAATATCCATTGGCTCTTCGTTACGTGGGTTGTCTGATGTGACAACTGTAAGATCAGCAAGTTTTGAGCTTACCTCACCCATCTCGTAACGACGGCTCTTTGCGCGGTTTCCACCGCAACCAAACATGCACACAAGTCTGCCTGGCTCATAAGCCTTAAGAGTTGTAAGAAGGCTCTCAAGTGCCATAGCGTTGTGAGCATAATCAATCATAACTGTAAACTTCTTTGAAACTGGTACAAGCTCGATACGCCCCTTAACATGAACATCCATAAGGGCAGACTTAATCTTGTCCTCAGTCACGTTAAACTGCTTGCAGATAGCAACTGCAGTAAGTGAATTATAAACAGAGAATGTACCTGGCACATTTACCTCTACTGTCAAATCTTCCTTGCCAGTGATGTGATAACGAACTCCAAGCGCACCGTGCTCGTTAAGAAGTTCAACATTCTCAGCGATAAGGTCGTTGTCCTTACCGTAACCATACTTGATAACATCACAAGTGTGACCCTTTAAGATACCCTCGATATGCTCGCTATCTCCGTTGAAGATACCTGTCTTACACTGCTGGAAAAGAAGACTCTTGCAGTGCATATAATCCTCGAAATCCTTGTGCTCATTATCACCAATGTGATCTGGTTCAAGGTTTGTAAATACACCAATATCGAAAGTAAAACCTGAAACTCGATGAAGCATAAGAGCCTGTGAGCTGACTTCCATTACTACTGCATCAAGCCCTGCATCTACCATCTGTCTAAAAAGCTCCTGAACACGGTAAGATTCTGGAGTTGTATTTACAGCAGGGATACGCTCATCACCAACGATTGATTCGATAGTGCCGATAAGACCAGTCTTGATTCCAGCACTATCAAGAATAGACTTTACCATGTAAGTAGTAGTAGTCTTTCCCTTTGTACCTGTGATACCAATAGTCTTAAGCTTTTCAGCTGGATGACCAAAATAAGCAGCTGATGTATATGCAAGTGCCTGGCGGCTGTTCTTTACCTTAATATATGTAACGCCCTCTACTGGCTCAACATCTTTCTCGATGATGATTACGCCAGCGCCCTTTTCGATTACATCTGGAATGAAATCATGTGCATCTCTGACTGTACCTGAGATACAAACGAAAACAGAATCCTTTTCCACTTTTCTTGAATCATATGTAAGTGTGCTGATTTCACGGTCAAGCTCACCTGCATAAAGCTCATAATCTAATCTATCTAATAATTCTACTAATTTCATTTTAAACCTCGATTTCTCCGTTAAATACCTCAGTTGCTGGTCCTGTCATGAATACGTGATTTGTCGCGCGGTCGTATTCGATAGTTAAATCTCCACCTCTAAGATGCACAAGGACCTTGTCCTCAGTCTTTCCATTTAAGATACAAGCCATAACAGTGGCGCAAGTACCTGTGCCGCATGCCCAAGTCTCTGCGCTTCCTCGCTCCCAAACTCGCATGTTTGCTTCAGTTCTAGAAAGTACCTGAACAAACTCTGTGTTTGTACGCTTAGGGAATCTCTCGTGATTCTCAAACTGTGGGCCATACTTTTCAAGTTCGAAATGCTCTGTATCATCTACAAACACAACTGAGTGTGGGTTACCCATAGATACGCAAGTCATGTTCCATGTCTTTCCACCGACTTCGATTGGAGCATCGATAACCTCATCTCCATCTGCAACTACTGGAATCTGTGAAGGCTCAAGGATTGGCTCGCCCATATCTACGCGAACCTGCTGCACCTTTCCATTCTCTACAAATAATGTAAGATATTTGATGCCTGCTCCTGATTCAACTGAAATCTCAGTCTTGTCTGTGAGCTTATGGTCGTAAACATATTTTGCTACGCAGCGGATGCCGTTACCACACATCTCAGCCTCTGAGCCGTCTGCGTTGTATATTCTCATTCTGAAATCTGCTACATCACTTGGTCCAATTGTAATAAGGCCATCTGAGCCGATTCCAAAATGTCTGTCACTAACTTTAATAGAAACTTCTGCTGGGTTCTCAACCTTCTCTTCAAAGAGATTTACATATACGTAGTCGTTACCACAGCCGTGCATTTTTGTAAATTTCATATTTGTCCTTTCGAATCTATTCGATAGTTCTTTTACTTTAATTTGAGTATACACCGCACTTTCTAATGAGATAATGTCAGTTAGTGTCTAAAATATTGCAAATAGTGCTATCGAGTTTTATACTCAAGCTAGGATAATACTATGGAATTGTGAAGAAAGGATGACGCTATGACCGAATATAGTAAGAAAGGTTACCTATACTCTAACTTCAAAATCTTTCATCTTTCAGATTCAAACCTTGGGGAAATTGACTTTCATTACCATGATTTCCACAAGGTTTTAATTCACCTGTCTGGGAATACTTCCTATTCTATAGAAGGACAAAATTTTGATTTACAGGCAAATGATATTGTCTTTGTCAACGCCGGCGAAGTTCACCGCCCAATTTTTCATGATAAATCCACCTATGAGCGAATCATTATTTATATTTCTAAGGAATTTTGGATGAATATAGTAAAGAAGAAAATGATTTATCGTATTGTTTTAGAAATGCCATAGAAAATAATTCTCATGTACTAAGACTTCGCTCTTTTAAGAATTCAAGTGTAGCTACTTCTGTTGCAAAGCTTATTAAAAATTTAGGTAATGATGCGTATGCAAACGAGCTCTTCATGCAGGTTCTTTTTCTAGAATTTATGGTAGAGCTTAATCGTGCAGCAATCAGTGATGAAGTTGAATTTATCTCCACCAGTTACTCTGGCACAAAAATTAATTCAATCATTCAATATATTAATGATAATTTAGCTTCAGATTTATCTGTCGATATTTTAGCTACTGAATTCTTCTTGTCTCGCTATTACCTCATGCATACCTTCAAAGATGAAACTGGCTATACAATTGGAAACTACATCACCATGAAGCGTCTTTCCGCAGCCCAAGCTCTAATTGATGCTGGCGCGCCTATCGTCGATGCCAGTGAACAGGCTGGTTTTGGCACTTACTCTACTTTTCTTAGAGCATACAAAAAGACCTATGGCACCAGCCCTCGTAAAAAGGCTGAGTCACAGGCCTCGCTGTCATTCTGATAATTTAGTTATACTGTTCAAAAATAGCTTTCTTCCTCCCTTTTTATTTGCTTTCACTACATTAGTCCGATTATGTAGATTTTCGTTACAAACTTTTTTACCAAGAATAGAAGTTTCTGTCAAACTTTTCTATATCATGTTATATAAAGAAGTTTGTATTCTAAAAAAGAGCCGACAGTTCAATTTGTCGACTCTTACTAATCATCTACTATTAAGATTATATTCTTACCATACGTAGCTTGCTATGTATTCAGTTTTCTCTGGAGTTGCAATACCAGGATCTGCCTGCTTAAATGTATGCTTTTTGCCCTCCTCGCTGTACTGTTTTTCAAAATGATAAAGAGCAATTCCAAGGTCTACCTTCTGCAAATCATAAGTTCCATTATCGTAGCCCTTATCCTTTTTCTCATAGAAATGAACTCCATTATCAGTAACAACTACTCTCCATGGCTGCTTGTTTACAGCTGATGGGGCAAGGCGAACTGCTTCGAGAGCTGTCTTAATTCCAAGTTCATCCGCCTTAGCTTCTGTAAGTGGTGTATCAAAACTATTTGCAAAAAATAAATCCCCAAAATCATATCTGCTATCAGCCTTTACGCCCTTTCGCATAAGGACTTCCTTCATGCCCATTTTATCTGCTGTATATCCTATAGGACTCATACATGGCATGATTTCATCTTCCTTAAGATTAGAAGCTTTCTCAAACTTCTCTCTTGGCATGGTACCACCAATCCAGACTGTACCAAGGCCCTTGCTTACAGCATGCATAAGAAGCTCTTCAAAGCTATAGCCGTATGCAACATCTGCGTTTGTTCCCTTCTTCACCTTGGCTGCGATGTATTCCTTTTCACCACTTAGTACCGGACTGGATAAATTATGCTCCTCCTTATTCAAGAATACAAACTCAACAGGGATGTTATATGGATTTACGATGCTCCCTGCGTATTCTTTCAAATCATCTATTACTTCGTTGCTTATACCTTTGCCATCAAAGGTTCGTACACTTCGTCTGCTTTTTACGTCATCAATAAACATATTTAGGTCCTCCCGTAGTATATAGATTTCACACTATTCGATAGTGCACAATTTACATACATATTATCCTATTTTTACTAGTAATTCAATCCCGTTACTAAAGAATTATTTATTTCAGGTTAAGCTTGTTTATTTATATTAATATGTTAATATTTAAACCAATAATCACGCGGGAGGTGCAAAATGAATATTAGAAGAGCTAGTGAAAAAGATATCGACAGCTTGATTAAGCTATTACAGGAAGTGCTTGAAATTCATGCCAACATCAGGCCTGATATTTTTATTTCAGGTACTACCAAATATACACGAGGTGATCTGCTTGAGAAGCTTGCTAATGATGAAGAACCAATCTTCGTTGCTGTTGATGAAAATGATGAGGTAATGGGCTATGCATTTTGTGCCCTCAAACATCAGCCATTCTCTACCAACATGGTTCCTTTCAAATCACTTTATATCGATGATTTATGTGTTGATAGCAACTACCGCGGTCAGCACATAGGTGAGCAGCTTTTTGAATATGTTAAAGCTGAGGCCAAGCGCCTAGGCTGTTACGAAGCCACACTTGCTGTGTGGGCTGGAAATGATGGTGCCGAAAGATTCTATGAAAAAATAGGAATGAAAACTAAAGAACGTATTATGGAATATATTTTATAAAATAAAGGGTACAAATCCATGCTGATTTGTACCCTTCTTTTAATTAATTAAAAATTGCTCTTTTATTTTTATCTAATACGCTCTTAAGAATAAATCCCAAAATGCAAACACTAATAATCTCTCCGATTCCTACTGTCACTACCATAAACCAATATGCGTCTTCTGACATATATGCATAGCGGAGTACGAATGGAACAATTACCATATTGGCAATTACTGGTGGTAATGTGAAAACGAACTTTGTCTTTCTAAGAATATATGTTCCAACTGCACCAATTAAAGTTGCAAGACTTCCAAAAATTATATCCCAGATTACACATCCATTGATGATGTTAGAAATAAGGCATCCTACAAAAAGTCCTGGTATTGCTGCTGGTGTAAATACTGGAAGAATGCAAAGTGCCTCAGAAAATCTTACCTGAATAGCACCATTTGCCAAACCAAGTGCATTTGCCACCCAAGTGAGCACCACGTAAAGCGCTGCTATCATTGCACCCTGAGTGATTTTTAATACGTTGCTTTTACCCTTATTATTCATACTTTAAAACACCTCTTATATTTCTTTATTTAATTCTTCGATTTCATCAATAATACTACCAATATAATCGATTGTGTCAAGAAGTGCTTTATCAGTTGTTACATCTACACCTGCCATTTTCGCAAAATCTACTGGTGCTACTGTACCTCCTGCTGCGAGTGTTTTCTTCCAATCCTCTACTGCAGGCTGACCTTCCTTACGGATTCTCTTCATTACCTGCGTTGCAATTGTAAGGCTGGCACTATAGCTGTAAGAGTACAAGCCCATATAATAATGTGGCTGTCTCATCCATGTAAGTTCGCAACCTTCTGTAAGCTCCACTTCATCGCCCCAGAATTTCTTTAGCACATCCTTGTAAATCTCATTTAGAGTCTCAGCTGGTACAGCCTCACCATTATCAACACGCTTGTATACCTCACGCTGATAAGCAGCCTCAAGAAGGTGAGTTACGAAATTGTGATAGTAAGTATTTGAAATCTGTGAAGCAAGAACCCATCTACGGAATCGCTTATCGTCTCCGCTCTTCTCCTTAAGGTACTCAGCCATAAGAAGCTCGTTAATTGTAGATGGAGCCTCTACAACATAGTTTGAAACCTCTACATCAAGTGCACTTTGAGCCTTTCCACATGCTGCAAAATGTCCTGCATGTCCAAGCTCATGAGCAAGTGTAAACACATCACTCATTCTATCGTTCCATGAAAGAAGGATATATGAACCTTTCTGGTATGGACTTGCGCAGAAACCACCTGTAGATTTTCCAATGTTTTGAGCAAAATCTACCCATCTCTCCTTATAAGCAGTCTCAAGCATTGCCTTGTATTCTTCACCCATAATAGAAAGACCATCGATGATGTATTCCTTAGACTTTTCGATTGTAACCTTTGGATCATAATCAGGATCTAACGCAATCTTTAAGTCTGCATAAGTCATCTTATCAAGACCGTTTGCTTCCTTTAAAAGACGCGCATACTTTCTCATGTGAGGAGCAAGCTTCTCCATGATGAGGTCAATCTGACGGTCATACATTTCGCGAGTTACCTTCTGCTCAAAAAGAAGATAGTCTAAAACACTATCGTATTTACGTAATTCAGAAATAGTCTTCTCTGTACGAACATGGCTACCATATACTGTAGCTGTTGTGTACATATACTCTCGAACTTTCTTCGAAAATGCATCAAAGGCTGCTCTACGGATTTCTGTATTTCTTTCATACTCATAGTTATCTTCAAATAAAGAATATCCAAGAGGATGCTTTTCTCCATTCACCTCAAAGTCTGGGAACTGAATATCAGCAAGCTTGCTTGTCTCATAGATTTTATATGGAGCATCAATTGTATCTCTAAGAGCTGCTATTGCTGCCTCTGTCTCTGGAGTAAGACGGTGTGGACGTTGACGCTCAACATCCTCCAAATAATGCTTGCCAACTGTTGCTGTCTTGATAGCTTCCTCGATTAATTCTTTTGAAGACTCTGCCAACTCACTGTCTACAAAAGACACTGTACTAAGTGCTTTTGAGAACTCACTCATAACAATGGCCTGCTCCTTTTGAGCATCAGCGTTTGTGTAATCTACAGACACATTCAAGTCTACATAATTGTATAAATGATCCGCCATAACATACCACTCATTGAGCTTATCCATACAATCATTAATTGCCTTTGCTGTTGTGAGCTTTCCTTTGTAATTCTTTTCCATATCAGTTGTCAGTTTTTTGAATGCTTCAAGTGCTGACATAAGTTCTTCTGATGACTTAAAAAGTCTTGATGTATCCCATGTTAATTCAACTGGGATTTCGCTTCTTTTCTTTAATGTCTCTGCCATTATTCTTCTCCTTATTCTATATATATTATTTTAGTTATCTGTATTGTAAATTTTTGCTACCGCTTTACGATTTCCGCCGATGATAATAACTGCTGCCGCAACTGCAATTAAGTTGAATGATAAAATAACAACTCTAGGATCCACAATCTCAGCTATAGCTCCTGCTATCATTTCACCCACAAGCATTCCTCCGGTCATGAGAATAAAGAAAACTCCATTGAATCTTCCTTTTTTCTCGTCTGGTACGTAATTCTGTGTAGAGGAAATTCTTATGGTGTAACTTGTCACACCAGCTATTCCTGTCATAAATGACATAATCATAGCAATTTTAACTGGCATAAATGGGTAAGAACCTTCAAATAATCCTATAAATACATATATAAACATCGCAAACGCGAATTTATATTTTACAGGGATTTTCACTTTGTAGTGTATTCCGCCACCTAATGCTCTTCCCACAAAGGCTGCACCAAATACTATAACATATATGTACTCGCCATTTGAAAAATTGCCTTTATAAAATGGTAATAGTAAAACATCCTGTGCACCACATGCCATCATATTAAAAAGAAAATATACCGCAATGGCCAGCAGCCCAGGTTCACCCTTTAAATATT
>JAFYYE010000297.1 GCA_017557715.1 Pseudobutyrivibrio sp. | reverse complement strand
GCTTGGCGATTTGCCAGTGCATTCAGGCGCTTCTGAGGATGATTTGAATCAGGATAGCTATAAGCAGTTCTTTGGAAGTATGCATTTGAAGGCGTCTTCATTAAAGAAGGCTTATCATCCTAGTGGACTTCGTCTTCCATACGACCAGCTTCAGTTCTTTGAGGTACAGATACCAACAGATGAAATCCTTCCAAAGGCAAAGGAAGTGGGCGTTGGTATGACAAGCTACATCGGCGCCAAGCTTATGATGGCAATCAAAGAGGATATGCCTCCTCGAAAGAGAAAGATGCCAATCAATGTGTCGATGCCTGTAAATCTTAGAAATTACTATCCTAGCCAGACATCGCGAAATTTCTTCAATAATGTAAATGTTTCACATGTCTTTGAAGAGGAAATATCATTTGAGGATTTGGCAAAAGAGTTTGACCAAAAGCTAAAAGAAAACCTTAATGAGGAAAACATTAAAAAGCAGATGGACAACTTTGAAACCATGGAATATTTCATTCCAGTCAGAGCGGTTCCATTATTCATAAAGCAGATGGTAGTGCGCTATGGCTCAAAGGTTACAGATAAAAAGGTGTCTGTGGTCCTTTCAAATCTAGGAGTGCAAAAGCCACACGAGGAGCTGGTGCCACTGATTCAAAACTATAACGGCTTCTGTAGTTCATCAAATTTATTTGTTGTAATGAGCAGTTACAATGGCAAGATGACCTTGGGCATCACTTCGCCATATTTTAATACAAAGGTTGTAAAGAGCTTCGTTAGAGGTCTCACTGAAGATGGCATGAAAATCAGAGCCTATGCAACGGAGGTGATTCGCTAATGAAAAAATGTTCATATTGTAAGATAGAGGTGGGTGGTAATCTTAAGAAATGCCCATTTTGCCAGAGTAAATTAGTAGGCGAGGACGATCCTAAGTATTTCCCAACTCAGCTTAGATTAAAGTTTGAGTCATTCTTTTATAAGCTACAGTTGTTCATCGTGTGGATTATTATTATTTCAGCCCTAGGCTTGGACTACTTGTTTAAAGTACCACTTTGGTCTTTCGATAGCTTCCACTGGAGCCTTTTAGTGCTGATGTGGCTATTAGCATTTGAATTTAGTATTATTCACATTTTCAAAAAAGGTATGGATGCATCCCGTGTATTATCAATATTCGTGGTAATCATCATGGCTATGGTGTGCATCACAGCTTACTATTTTGGAATTCTAATGTTTATACTGACTTGGGTTATGCCAATTGTGGTTATGGGCACGATTATTGCAAACTTTGTCCTATCAATGGTGGATAAAAGTGGTAACGCAATGGTCTATCTATTGACAGATTTGTTAATCGGAATAGTTCCATACTTTGTATGTTTCATACTAAAGAAGAATTGTCCAATTGAATGGATGATTTGTCTGATGGTAAGTTTTATCATTTTTGTAGGAGCGATTATTTTCAGAGGTAGAGAAGTAGTTAATGAAATTCAGCGTAGGCTGAGCGTTTAATATATTGGCAATAGAGGTTCGACAGCAGCTATTAGAAGGGGGTAATAGCAAATGATTGCAAAAAACGCGGCGCATGATAAGAGAAAGTACATTCTCGAAAACTTTGGAAAGGCATTAAGCGAGGGCTGGTTGGAAGTTTATTATCAACCTATTATTCGTTCGTCCAGCGGACGTGTATGTGGTGAGGAAGCCCTCGTTAGATGGGAAGATCCTGTATATGGCGTGTTAAATCCTGGAGAATTCATACCGATTCTCGAGTCTGTCAATTTGATTGACAGATTGGATCTTTATGTTCTAGAGCAGGTCGTTTCAAAGCTTGATAAATTTAAAGAAATGGGAATGTATAGAGTAATCCATTCTATAAATTTCTCACAGATAGATTTTTTCTCTTCAGATATTGTTGCAGAGGTACAGGAACGTTTGAAGGGAACATCGGTGACGCCTTCGTTGATTGCTATAGACGTTATTGAAAGTGCCTGCGGAACAAAGGATGAGGCCGTATTATCAAAATTAAAAGAATTTCATGATCTTGGATTCCAGGTTTGGATGGATGATTATGGCAATGGAGATTTTGCGCCTATTCTTCTACATCAGCTTCATTTTGATTTGCTTAAAATCAATATGGGATTAGTTAGTCAATTGCGTGTAAGTGAAGGGGCAAGGATTATTGCAACAGAGCTTGTTAGGCTGGCAACAGGTCTTGGCATTGAGGTAGCAGCTGAGGGTGTTGAAGACCGGGAAGAGGTTGAATTCTTAGGCGAAATTGGATGTATTAAGCTACAGGGCTTCTATTTCTGCAAGCCAGTGTCACTTACAGAACTTCTAGCCAGATATGAAAAGGGTATACAGATAGGTTTTGAAAACCCAAAG
>JAFYYE010000296.1 GCA_017557715.1 Pseudobutyrivibrio sp. | reverse complement strand
GCTATTACAGTAATCGCTGGTTTTGCTTTGGGTCTTGTATATGAGATTACAAAAGCTCCTATTGCAAGTGCTCAGGAGGCAGCTCTTCAGGAGGCTTACCAAACAGTTTTCGCAGATGCCGCATCCTTTGGAGAGCTTAGTGGTTTCGATTCTGAAAAAGCTACAGCCCTTGTTCAGGAAGCTGGTTATACAGATGATTCAATTGATAATTGCGTAATTGCTCTTGATAATTCTGGAAATGTTTTAGGATATGTCATTACAGTTACTTCAACTGCTGGTTATGGCGGTAAAATTACATTTTCAATGGGTATAACAAACGATAGTATAATCAACGGATATTCAATTACAAGCATTTCAGAGACAGCAGGTCTCGGAATGAAAGCTCGAGACACTGGCGATGGCACATTCTCATCACAGTTTGTCAACAGAGCAGCAGAAATATTTACAGTTACAAAAAATGGTGCATCTAAATCATCAGAAGTTGACGCTATTTCAGCAGCTACAATTACATCAAAGGCTGTAACAAATGGAGTTAACGCAGGTGTTACCTACTTTAATTCTTTAGTAGGAGGTGCAGCAAATGAATAAGTATCTTGAAAGATTATATAACGGACTTTGGAAAGAAAATCCTACCTTTGTATTGATGCTTGGTATGTGTCCAACACTTGCTGTTACTACATCTGCAATTAATGGCATTGGTATGGGTCTTTCTACAACAGTTGTACTTGTTTTGTCAAACATGATGATTTCTGCACTTAGAAATATCATCCCTGACAGAGTAAGAATGCCAGCATTTATCGTTGTTGTTGCTTCTTTTGTTACAATTGTTCAGTTTTTGATGGAAGGTTTCACACCTTCACTTTATTCATCACTTGGAATTTACATTCCGCTTATTGTTGTTAACTGTATTATCTTAGGAAGAGCTGAAAGCTACGCATCTAAGAATCCGGTTATTCCTTCAATGTTTGATGGAATTGGTATGGGCCTTGGCTTTACTGTTGGTCTTACATTAATCGGCATTGTGCGAGAAATATTAGGTAATGGTTCTTTCTTCGGAAATACTATTAGCATTTTAAATGATTATCACATTACTTTATTTGGTTTGGCACCAGGAGCTTTCTTTGTATTAGGTTTATTAGTAGCGATAATGAATATTATTAGAAAAAATATGGCAGCAAAAGGCAAGCCTCTTCCAGCAGTTCAGGGTTGTCTTGGCGGAGATTGCTCAGGATGTTCATTATCTAGTGCTTGCACCGGCAAATCTTTGGTTCATCACATTGAGGAGCTTCCTCCTGTAGATCCAAAGGATGTCGCCAAGCCACAGATGCAAAAGCCAGAAGTAAAGCATACAGCTAATGCAAAAAATTCTGAGGATGTTGAAAAATCAGGTTCTGATTCATCTTATGCAGATGATGATGTCGAGGGAAAGGAGGAAGATAAATAATGAGTTACTTTACTGGACTTGTTCTTTTATTAGTTGCTTCAGCTATTGTTAATAATGTTGTTCTTTCTCAATTCCTTGGCTTATGTCCTTTCCTTGGAGTTTCGAAGAGAGTTGAAACAGCTGCAGGTATGGGCGGAGCAGTAATATTTGTTATTACAATTGCCTCTTTTGTTGCATCGCTTATTTACAAATTTATCCTTGCTCCAACAGGCTTTGAATACATGCAAACAATCGTATTCATTCTTGTTATAGCAGCATTAGTACAGTTTGTAGAAATGGTTTTAAAGAAGAATGTACCATCTCTTTATAAATCACTTGGTGTGTACCTTCCACTTATTACAACAAACTGTGCCGTTCTTGGTACTGCAATTAATAACGTTACAAATAATTACGATATTCTCGAATCTGTTATTAATGGTTTTGGTGTTGCTGTTGGTTTTACAATTGCCATCGTAATCATGGCAGGCATTCGTGAAAAAATTGAATACAACGATATTCCAGAGACTTTCAAGGGTTCAGCAATTGTCCTTGTTACAGCAGGACTTATGGCGATGGCATTCCTTGGATTCTCAGGGGTAATATAAGGAGGGCTGACTAATGAGTATTGCAGGAATTTTACTGGCAGCTGTTATTGTTGGCGCTACCGGTTGTATTATAGGATTCTTCCTCTGTTTTTCATCAGAAAAATTTAAAGTAGAAGTTGATCCGAAAGAAGAAGCTGTTCTAGGAGTTCTTCCTGGAAATAACTGTGGTGGTTGCGGATACGCTGGATGTTCAGGTCTTGCTGCTGCCATTGCAAAAGGCGAGGCTCCTGTTAATCAGTGTCCTGTAGGCGGAGCACCTGTAGCAGCTCAGATTTCTGAGATTATGGGAGTTCAGGCCGAAGAGGGCGTTAGAAAAGTTGCATTTGTAATGTGCCACGGAACCTGCGATCATGCTACACAGTTATATGATTATACTGGTGTGGAAGATTGTCGAGCAATGGCTTTTGTCCCAGGCGGTGGTCCTAAGGCTTGTTCATATGGATGTATGGGATTTGGTTCTTGCGTAAAGGCATGTCCTTTTGATGCTATTCATATTATCGATGGTGTTGCTTTAGTTGATAAAGAAGCATGTAAAGCATGTGGTAAGTGTGTTGCTGTTTGCCCTAATCATCTTATTGAGCTCATACCTTACGATTTTGGTCATGCTGTTAGATGCCATAATAATGATAAGGGTAAAGATGTTATGTCTGTCTGCAAGGTTGGATGTATCGGCTGTCATAAATGTGAGAAGGTTTGTGAAAGTGATGCAATTCACGTTGATGGATTCTTTGCTCATATTGATCAAGAGAAATGTACAAGCTGTGGTAAATGCGCAGAAGCTTGCCCAAGACATATAATTTTATAATTTAAATTTTAAACCTCGTTATGCTATCAAGCCTTGAAATACATCGCTCGACTAACTGTCTCACTAATGTATTTTCAAGAGCTTGATAGCTACGAGGTATTTTTGTGTCTTAATTACTTTTACCTTGCCTAAAGGATACTGTAAATGGTATGATATCGAGGAATATAAATAGGAGAAGCGCTATGTACGGACATGATTTTACTGAAAAAAAGCGTGTAGTTGTTAAGGTTGGTTCATCTACTATTACCCACGAAGCAACTGGAAATATCGACTATACCAAACTGGAACGTTTAGTTAGGCAACTTTGTGATTTAAGAGCACAGGGCAAAGATGTTTGTCTTGTTTCATCAGGAGCTATTGCTGTAGGGCGTTACGCTATAGGGCTTAAAGAGCGTCCAAAGGATTTAGCTACAAAGCAGGCTTGTGCCTCTATTGGGCAGGCTTATTTAATGTCGGTTTATCAGAAACTTTTTTCAGAATATAATCAGCGTGCTGGTCAGATTCTTATGACCAAAAAGACAATGACTGATCCTGAATCGAGAGAAAATGCTCGTAACACATTTGAAGAGCTATTTGCCCTTGGCGTTATCCCAGTTGTTAATGAAAATGACACAGTAGCAACTCACGAGATTCAGTTCGGTGATAATGATTCACTTTCAGCTATTGTTACTGCATTAGTCAAGGCAGACGCATTAGTGCTTCTTTCGGATATTGAAGGCCTTTATACCGATAATCCTAATACAAATCCAGCTGCAGAATTTGTTCCTGTAGTAAAAAATATTGAGGATGTAATGGGTATGGCCAGCGGTGAAAGCACTTCAAATGTTGGGACTGGTGGAATGACAGCAAAGCTTCGTGCAGCACAAATTGCTACATATAGCGGAGCAGATATGGTCATTACTAATGGAGCACACATAGGAAATATTCATCGTATATTTGAAAACAGGGACAAGGGCACACTATTTATTGCAAATAAACGAGATGATGTCCAAGTCTTAGATTTATTAGAGGATTAAAATGATTACAGAAAAAGATATTGCAAGAATTAACGAATTATATCACAAGAGCAAGGCAGAAGGACTTACTGATGCTGAAAAAGAAGAGCAGGCAAAGCTTAGAAGAGCATATATCGATGCTATTAAAGGTAATGTTCGTGCGCAGCTTAATAATATTGACATTGTTGATGAAAATGGCAAGGTAGAAAACCTTGGCGAAAAATATGGAAAGAAGTCAAAATAATAAAATTCTTAGAAAACAACACAAATCAATTAGAGATAGCATTGCACCATTTGACAGGCAATTTTTATCTCAACAAATTGTTATTAGTTTAAAAGCTCTTTTGGAATCTGATTTTGAAAGAGCTAATATTTTTTTGTGCTTTTATCCTTTTGGATCAGAGGTAGATGTACTTTTATTGTATAAGCATCTTTTAGAAAAGGGGAAAGAACTGTATTTTCCAGTGTCTGATAAGGGAAATCATCAATTGATTTTTAGAAGGGTTTCAAATCTTTCTTCTGATTTTCACTTAGGTGCATACGACATTATGGAGCCTAATGATGACCTTCCGGTTTACAATAATGACAGTGATGCCGTTGTATTTACCCCAGGACTTGTTTTTGATACAAATCTTAATCGTCTTGGTTATGGTGCTGGATATTACGACAGATTTTTCCATCAGCATAGTGACGTGATAAAAATCGGTCTTTGCTTTAACTCTCAGATTAATAATGAAATAATCCCAGAGGAGCATGATGTTCCTATGGATATTATAGTTACTGACAGGCGCATCTTAAGGAGAAAAGGCTATGACATTAATTGAACTTGCAACAAAGGCTAAAGAAGCCAAATACGAGATTGCACTACTTTCAACAGAAGTTAAAAACAAGGCTATTTTAGCAGCTGCTGACGCGTTGGAGAAAAACAGCTCTGAAATAATCAGTGCCAATGCTATTGATATGGCAATGGGGGAAAAAAAGGGTCTTAATCAAGGGCTTTTAGATAGATTAAAGCTTGATGAAGGTCGTATAAAAGGGATGGCCGATGGACTTAGAGTTGTAGTAGAGCTTGAAGATCCTATTGGAAAAATCACAGAAGAATTTGACCGACCAAATGGCTTGAAGATTAAAAAGCGACTTGTTCCAATTGGTGTTGTAGGTGTAATATACGAGGCCAGACCTAATGTTACAGCAGATGTATTTGGACTTTGCTTTAAGACAGGAAATACTGTTATTCTTAAGGGCGGCAGTGATGCCCTTGAATCAAACAAAGCTATTGTTAAGGTAATAAAGGCTTCTTTACAGGAAAATGGACTTCCAGTAGATGCCATTACACTTATAGAAGATACTACAAGAGAATCTACCAACCAGATGATGCGCATGAATGATTATATTGATGTGCTCATTCCAAGAGGTGGAGCTGGTCTTATCAAATCAGTTGTTGAGAACGCATCTGTTCCAGTTATTGAAACTGGCTCAGGTAACTGCCATATTTACGTAGATTATAATGCTGATATTGATATGGCCATAAGCATTATTGAAAATGCCAAGACGCAGCGTATAGGTGTTTGCAATGCCTGCGAGTCTCTTGTAATTAATGAACAAATCGCATCAAAGCTACTTCCTGCTTTGAATAAAAAGCTTAGAGAGCACGGTGTACAGATTTTTGCTGATGAGAAATCAAGAGCCTATATGGAAGGTTCAGATGCAGCTACCGAAAAGGATTTTGCCACAGAATATTTAGATTACATC
>JAFYYE010000295.1 GCA_017557715.1 Pseudobutyrivibrio sp. | reverse complement strand
TGATACAGATAGAAGTTTTATGGATAAACTACTTCCTTGGTCAGATGAACTTCCAAGTGAATGTAGAAAACCAGTGAAGTAACTGTCGCGCCTGCGGGCGCGGCTAAATTTTAGAAAGGTACGGATGATTTACCGTTTACTATCTTGATTTCATGAGCTTGCGAAATGAAATCGAGATGTTTCCTTATCCACGTCTCGCGCTCGACGGTTACATAGCCTTGTGATAAAGTTCAATAATATCGCTTATTTTTGAACTTCTAGGATTTGCAAATATATTTCCACTTTTCATTGCATCCTCTGCCATCGCCTCAATATATTGTTCTTTCACACCTACTGCTGAAAGACTATTTGGAATACCAATTTCTGCATTTAATTCCTTGATTTTTTCTACAAGCATACCTGGTTCAAAAGTATCCTCATACTCAGGAATCTTTGATATATAGTTATATATTTTCAGGTACTTTCCTTTGTCTGCCAGAGCATTATACTCAACAATTGTAGGTAACAGAATACCATTTGCAACTCCATGCGGAACATCAAAATATGCACTAACAGGATGACTCATTGCATGCACATTTCCAAGACGGGCCCATGAAAATGCAATACCTGCAAAAAGTGAGCCAACCAACATATCTTCTGCCGCCTGCTCGTTCTCCCTACAAGCAACGTACCCACGAATGCTTCTTCCAATTAACTCCATAGCCTTTTCAGACATTGCTTCCGTAAATGGTGATGCGTCACGAGAAATGTATGATTCCTCTGCATGAATAAAGGCATCAATCCCACAGGCAGCTGCCACCGAAGCTGGAGCAGTCATTATCAATTCTGAATCAAGAATAGCGTATTCCGGAATCAGTTCATAACTGAAAACAGTGAGCTTATAGTCTCTTTCATGATCAGTTATTACCGAAAATGCAGTAACCTCTGAGCCTGTACCTGCAGTGGTAGGAATAGCAATCATTGGGATTACTTTTCCTGGAACCTTATGAGCACCTTCATAGTCGGTAATTTTACCACCATACTTTGCTACCACTGCAACAGCTTTAGCTACATCAAGTGGAGAGCCGCCTCCCAATGCAACAATAAAATCAGCACCTGACTCCAAAAATGCCTTTGTAGCTTTATCGACTGTAGTTACAGATGGATTAGCTTCGATTTCTGAAAAAATATCTACTTCTACTGAAGCTTCCTTTAAAAATCCTTCAACCTTAGAAGCTATTCCCATCTTTGCAAGATTAGGGCCGGTAATAATAAGAGCATGTTTTTTGTCAATTTTAAACGCCAAATCTTTAACTTTCTCAATAGTTCCTTTTCCAACTATTACACTTTGAGGAATACCAAATGAAAACTCTTTCATAGTCTTTCCTCCGATTATAATAATGCTTCAACAGACTCTTTAATAATTGCAACTGCCTTATCACAATCTTCCTCTGTAATGATAAGTGGTGGAATCATTCGAATCATATGTGCCCCAATTGCAGTGATTAAAAGATGTCTGTGTAAACATTCATGCTTAACTTCAACTCCTGAAATAGAATCATCAAATTCTACACCTACTAGCAGCCCCATTCCTCTAACTTCTTTAACATGAGGTAACTCTGCTGCTAATTTCTTCATGAAATAATCTCCCATTTTTTTAGCATTACCTGCAAGATTTCTATCAAGCAATTCATTTACTTCTGCTAATGCTGCTGCACAAGAAACTGGATGACCACCAAAGGTTGTTCCATGTGAACCCATAGAAAAAGCTTTTGCAACTTCTTCAGTTGCACAGATAGCACCAATTGGCATTCCACCACCAAGTGCTTTTGCCATCGAAACAATATCTGGCTTAATACCGTAGTTCATGAAGCACATTGGAGCGCCTGTTCTGCACCATCCAGTCTGAACTTCATCAATAAGTAAAAGCATTCCATTTTCATCACAAAATTCTCTCAAGCCACACAAGAATTCCTTAGTAGCTGGATGAACACCACCTTCACCCTGAACTGGTTCAACCATAATTGCAATTGTGTTTTCAGTACATGCATCTTTAAATGCCTGAAGGTCATTATAAGGAGCATATGAGAAGCCATAAGTCATAGGACCAAATCCAACCTGACATCCATTACCAGGCTGTCCTGTAGCTGACATAGCACCAAATGTTCTACCATGGAATCCCATTTTTGCAGTAACGATGTGGTATTTATTTGGACCGTACTTTTCGATACCGTACTTTCTTGCCATTTTAATCATGGCTTCATTTGCCTCTGTACCTGAGTTCTGATAAAAAATCTTATCCATTCCAATGGTAGTGCAAACCTTTTCCGCAAGTAATGCCTGAGGAATTGTATATGGATAGTTAAAAGTGTGCATAATGTCAGATACCTGATCCTTTACAGCAGCAACTACTTTCTCATTACAGTTACCAGCAGAGTTAACTGCGATACCTGCATAAAAATCTAAGTATGCCTCACCCTTTTCATCATATATATACTGATCTTTTGCTGTCTCAGCAATAAAGTCAAATCTCTCGTAAGTTTCAATCATATATTTACTTACTTTGTCCTTGATGTCCTGTGCTGTTAAACCTGTGTCTTTCAATCTCATTATTCTTTCCTCCTAAGTAAAAATTATTATTACATGCTTCTTGATATTTCTAAGCATTTTTCCATACACTCAAACACTGCACTTCTCATTCCTTTTTCTTCTAGAACTCTTACAGCTTGAATTGTTGTTCCTGCTGGTGAACACACCATATCTTTCAACTCACCTGGATGCTTACCTGTCTCTAGCACCATTG
>JAFYYE010000294.1 GCA_017557715.1 Pseudobutyrivibrio sp. | reverse complement strand
TACCATCAGCCAAATAAGGATAGCATAATTGATATTACTAAGAAGCTTCTTAGAATTGTTTATCCTGGCTATTACAGAGATCACGTATACAAGGTATACAATGTGGAGACAAATCTTAATACTTTAATGGAGGATGTTGTTTACAATCTCAATAAGCAGATTGCGCTTATCCTTTGCTACAGTGTAGATTACTGTGGATGTTGCGACGAAGAATGTGCTACAAAGGCAGAGGAACTTTCCCTTGCATTTTTGAAGCGCATACCAAAGGTTCGTGCTTTACTTGATACAGATCTTCAAGCTGCATATGATGGTGATCCAGCTGCCACAAGTATCGATGAAATCATCTTTGCTTATCCGGGAATTTTAGCTATCACTATTTACCGTCTTGCTCATGAACTTTATGATTTGGGGGTGCCAATCATTCCACGAATCATGACAGAGCATGCTCATTCCCTTACCGGAATCGATATTCATCCAGGTGCTACCATTGGAGAATATTTCTTCATCGACCACGGCACAGGTATTGTTGTTGGTGAGACTACTATAATCGGAAAGAATGTAAAGATTTATCAGGGTGTTACACTTGGTGCCCTTTCCACTAGAGGTGGTCAGACACTTCGTGGCATTCGCCGTCACCCAACTATCGAAGACAACGTTACTATTTACTCTAACGCGTCTGTACTTGGTGGGGACACAGTCATCGGACACGATTCTATAATCGGAGGTTCAACATTCATAACTGAGTCGGTGCCACCTGAGTCGCGTATATATTATGATGTAAAGTAAAGTATATAGAAAGAGCCTACAGTAAGCATCAAGCTCTTAGATTTCCTAAGCTAAGCATTCTTCAGCTGAGCGTGGAAATACTAAGGCTTGTAGCTGTAACTGTAGGCTATTATTTATATAGATTCACAAATCTCTTTAGTCATCTTAGGTTTATTCATGCAGTAGATGTGGATGTGTCCCATGCCACAGCGCTTAAGATCGCGAATCTGCTCTACCGCATATGCGATACCGGCTTTACGCATATCTTCAGGAGATTCTCCATATTTTGCGCAGATATCTGCAAGCTTCTTAGGTACAGATGAACCTGCAAGAGTAACTGTTGACCCAATCTGCTTAGCAGAAGTGATAGGCATAATTCCAGCTACAATTGGAACAGTTATTTCAGCACGACGAGCGCGTTCTATAAATCTGTAAAAATCAGAGTTGTCAAAGAAAAGCTGGGATATAAACATCTCGGCACCCATATCCTGTTTCATCTTCATAAATGCAATATCTGAGTCTATAGAAATTGCTTCAGGGTGCTTCTCAGGATAGCAAGATGCTGATACAATAAGGTTAGTATTCTTATTGATAAACTGTATCAAATCTGTAGCGTGAGGGAAGATTCGTTGCTCAAATTGTTCGTCGGACATATCCCGTGGTTTGTCACCGCGAAGAGCGAGAACATGGTTGACACCAACAGCTTCTAAATCTCTTGTTACAGCTAAAATATCATCAGCATTTGAACCCACGCAGGTCATGTGAGCCATAGCATCGATTTTAAGCTGATTCTGTATATACGAAGCGATATCTACAGTTTTTTTAGAACGACTACCGCCAGCACCGTAGGTAACGCTAATAAAATCTGGATTGAGCTCAGCGAGAGAGTCCAAAACCTTATAACAGTTTTCAAACTCATCATCTTTTTTAGGTGGAAACACTTCAAAAGAAAGAGAAGAATCTCTTTCGAACATATCTTTAAACATTAGGCCCTCCTTAAACGATTAAAAGTGCGCAAACTTCACTTTTTAAACACATTTTTTAAATAAAAAAATAGTATCATATTACTTGTCGAAAAGAAAGATTTCTGGGGAGGGATTTTTCGGGGTTATGCAATAACTAAGGAGTACTAGAAATGAACCTGAGACAATTAAGGGGAATAATTACTAAGGGTAGAAAAACGGTTTTTCCTGAACATAGGGGCTTAGTCCGTCAGCTCGGTGCCGACAGTATGGTGCTACTGAAAAATAATGGCATCCTTCCGCTTACAAAAGGAAAGGTTGCATTATTTGGAGCAGGTGCTGTTGACACTCTTTTTTGCGGCGTTTTATACAATTATGTTTACACCGATGGTAATGTAAATGTAAGGCAGGGACTGTTAAATAATGGCTTTACATTCAGTACTGATAGTTGGCTTAACAAGATGGAAAAGGCCGCAAAACAGGCAGAGAAAGAATACACTGATAGTACCAACAAGATATTCGTCAAGTATGGCGGAATGAAGATGTTGGCACCAGAAGTACGTATTTCCGAAGCGGATATCGCAGAGGCTGTCTTAGGAACTGATACTTGTATCTATGTTGCAAGAAGACCTTTTATAAATGATAAAGAGTTTCTAGAGAATAATAGAGCTTATCAGCTGACCCAGGAAGAGACTGATAATCTGAACATTATTACCAAGACATTTGATAATGTAATTCTTGTATTAAATTCTACTATTATTGATATTGCAGGGCTTGCAAGAGCAAAGAGCATTAAGGGCATTATTTTGATGGGACTTCCAGGAATGGAAGCAGGAAATTCTCTTGCAGATGTGATTACCGGAGCAGTTAATCCTAGTGGTCGCCTCACCAGTACATGGGCAAAGAAATACAAGGATTATTCTACATGCTTCACCCATTCAGCTCAGACAAAGGCTGTAAAAGAGAAGAGAGTTGAGTATAAAGAAGGTATCTATATGGGATACCGTTATTTTGATACCTTTGATGTCACTCCACTATATCCATTTGGCTATGGCTTGAGCTACACCACTTTCGAGATGAATCTTGAATATTTTGAGGCCAGTTGGATTTCAATCATGATGAGGGTGAGAGTCAAGAATACTGGCAATTGCGCAGGACGACAGGTAGTGCAGGTGTATTGTAGTCTTCCTGAGGGAAATATTGAAAAGCCATATCAGATACTTTGCGGTTTTGGTAAGACAGGCAAGATTAAACCTGGCGAATCAGAAGAGGTCACAATCAAAATTCCTATCATGGCAATAACTTCTTTTGATGAAGATGCGTCTGCTTTTATTATGGAAAAAGGTAATTACCTGTTTAGAGTTGGATGTAATTCACGTGACACAAAAATTTGCTCAAAGATTGTTTTGGATAAGACTACTGTCATTAAGAAGGTCACACAGTTTATTGAGCAGATGGAGTTAAACTATCTTACTCCCCCTCCTAGAAAGGAAGAGGAGACAGGATATATCCACGTGGCATCATTGTCAGGAGACTTCTATAATTCCCTCAACAGAGAGGTGACTCCAAAGAAGGAATTTACAACTTATGTTACCGAAGGAAGTAAGTATCTTTCATATGTAAATAATAATGCATACGACATTCCTTTTAGAGCGCATGAAAAAATAGAGATAGTTAAGCCATGCGGAAACGCTACATTTTTAGATGTTATAAAGGGCAAGGTTACAATGGAAGAATTTGTAGCCTCACTTTCACCAGAAATTTTGGCACGAATAGTGGTAGGTTCAGTTGATGAATCTAAGCTTGATAATGACAGTCGTTTTAATTTTAAATTCAATTTAGATGGCAAAAAGTTAAATGTAGCAGCAAGGACAACATCACAATTTGAAACTACACTGGGAATACCGAGCGTTACGTTTACAGATGGCCCATCTGGATTACATTTGTTTGGTAAAACTGCCACATGCTTCCCATCACCACTTAATATGGGACAAACCTGGGACATGAGCGCAATGGTAAGAATGGGCCGGGCCTACGGACGTGAAATGGAGGCCTTTGATATCGACTATACACTTGCACCTCCATTAAATGTTTGCCGTAATCCTATGTGGATTAGAGCCTTCGAGTTCTACTCAGAGGACCCTGCTTTAGCAGGTGTAATGGGCGCTGGATTTATCATGGGTGTGAAGAGATATGAGGGACGCAATGTGGTCATCAAAAATCTTGTCACCTATAATCAGGAAACCTTCGACTGGGATGTGGATATAAATATGACCCGCAGATCTTTTGCGGAGATTTATTTAAAATCATTCTCAGTATGTACAAGTATGGTTAAGCCAGCAGGCTTCTTGTGCTCGGGCAATAAAATCAATGGTAAATTTAGCTCTTCACAAAAGGGGCTTAACATCGATATTGCCAGAAAAGACTGGGGATTTAATGGCTTTATTATGTCTGACTGGGGCTCACTTTCTGATAAGGGCGAGGACATCCATGCAGGCTGTGATTTAATAATGCCTGGCTACGACCCAGATAAACTCCTTGAGGCGATGATGAATGTACCTCCTACTTTTGAAGAGGATGGATATGTTACCGTTGTTGAAAAGGGATTTATGTTTGGTATCCCAATGATTAAATATGAAAAATGGGGCTCATTCATATTAGATAAGAATGGTGATGCAGTTGTTGTGGCAACTGTGGATTCAAACAAGAGTGTCAGCGGAAGAGCATTAAAGTTGCAGCAGGAAGGCGTGTGTGAGATTATCGTTGAGCCTGATGGAGCCAAGCGAATCAAATATAAGGGCTTCAATCGAGGACCATATCTGGCACTTGGAGATTTGCAGCAGGCAGCCATAAATATCCTGTCAGAAATAAAAACTGCTGCATCCATGCAAGAATTGATAAAAAAAGCAAACATTTAGGTAAAAATGTTTATTCAAAAAAGAACTCCTTTCGTATACAATAGCTTCTGATAAAAGTATTCGAAGGGAGTTTTTTATGTTAGCAGAAATATTAGCAGTAGTCATTTTTTTGGCTATGTTCGTGCTAATAGTTTGGGATAGATTTC
>JAFYYE010000029.1 GCA_017557715.1 Pseudobutyrivibrio sp. | reverse complement strand
TAGACAGCGCTCTTCGTAGATTTAAGAGAAACTGTGCTAAGGCTGGCATCCAGCAGGAGATTCGTAAGCGTGAGCACTATGAGAAGCCTTCAGTAAAGCGTAAGAAGAAGTCTGAGGCTGCTAGAAAGCGTAAATACTAATAGTATCGCTTTTACAATTATTGAAATTATGGCCTGTACCAAGCGGTACAGGCTCATTTTCTGTTTAGATATTTTTGGAGGTTTTAATGGCTTTAACAGTTGAGCAAGAAATCAAGCGTCGTCGTACATTTGCGATTATTTCCCATCCTGATGCTGGTAAGACTACACTTACCGAAAAGTTCCTTTTATATGGAGGACAGATTAATTTAGCAGGTTCTGTAAAGGGTAAGGCTACAGCAAGACATGCAGTATCTGACTGGATGGAAATCGAGAAGGAGAGAGGTATTTCAGTTACTTCATCCGTTCTTCAGTTTGAGTATGATGGCTATTGCATAAATATCCTTGATACTCCTGGTCACCAGGATTTCTCAGAGGATACATATCGTACACTTATGGCTGCGGATTCTGCAGTAATGGTTATTGATGCATCAAAGGGTGTTGAGGCTCAGACTAGAAAGCTTTTTAAGGTCTGTGTTATGCGCCACATCCCTATTTTTACATTCATCAACAAGATGGATAGAGATGCTAATGATACATTTGAGCTTCTTGATGATATCGAGAATGAGCTTGGTATTGCTACAGTTCCTGTAAACTGGCCAATTGGTTCTGGTAAGGAATTTAAGGGTGTTTACGATAGAAATACTAGATGTGTCCGCATGTTCTCTGATACTCAAAAGGGTACAAAACAGGGCGAGGAGAGAATTCTTTCTATCGACGATCCTGATTTAAAAGAAGAAATCGGACAGGATAAGTATGATCAGCTTATGGAAGAGCTTGAGCTTTTAGATGGTGCTGGTGCTGAGTTTAATCAGGATCAGGTTACAGCTGGTGAGCTTTCTCCAGTATTTTTTGGTTCAGCCCTTACAAACTTTGGTGTTGAGACATTCCTTGAACATTTCCTTCAGATGACTTACAGTCCACTTCCTCGTAAGAGTGATATTGGCGAAATTAGTCCATTTTCTGAGGATTTCTCAGCTTTCGTATTTAAGATTCAGGCCAACATGAACAAGGCTCATAGAGATAGAGTTGCCTTCCTTAGAATATGTTCTGGTACTTTTGATGCCAGCAAGGATTATCTTCATGTTCAGGGTGGCCGTAAGGCAAAGCTTTCTGCACCACAGCAGATGATGGCAGATGAGCGTAAAATAGTAGATAAGGCATATGCTGGAGATATTATTGGTGTATTCGATCCAGGTCTTTACAGCATTGGCGATACATTTACTTCTGCTAAGAAGCCATTTAAGTTCGAGGGTATTCCTACTTTCGCACCTGAGCATTTTGCGCGTGTTCGTCAGATTGATACTATGAAGCGTAAGCAGTTTATGAAGGGTATCACACAGATTGCGCAGGAAGGTGCTATCCAGATATTCCAAGAGTTCAATACTGGTATGGAAGAAATCATCGTAGGTGTAGTTGGTGTTCTTCAGTTTGATGTATTAAAATATCGTCTTAACAATGAATATAATGTTGAGATTGGTCTTGAGAATCTTCCATATGAGCATATCAGATGGATTGAAGGAGACTATGATATTAACAAGATTTCAGGTACATCTGATATGAAGAAGATTAAGGATTTAAGAGACAGACCACTTTTATTATTTGTAAATTCATGGTCTGTTGGAATGGTTCTTGATAGAAACGAAGGTCTTGTTCTTTCTGAGTTTGGTACAAACTAAAAAACACCTTGACTATTTATATATAGAAT
>JAFYYE010000293.1 GCA_017557715.1 Pseudobutyrivibrio sp. | reverse complement strand
CAAATAGGCCGTATCCTGTGTAATCCCAATAGAAGTTTCCCATATATCCGTTCCACTTATTAGTGTAACGTTTGGTTGTGCCATCAGGCTTTACAAAGTAACGGGATATTTCAATCACATCTCCATACTCTTCGCCATTTTTAATAGCAGCTGCTGCATAAAAATCTCTAATTACAGAACCACCATCTTTGGTTTTTTGGAAGTAGTATAATATCTCTGATTTAGTAATCTCGCCTTTGTTCTCAATTGACTTATAAGGCTTTACTGTAGCCTCTGCCTTACAACTAGGACAAGCATAAATCTGTCCTACTCTTGTTTTTCCTCTCTCAATTTCAACTGTATTTTTGCAATGTGAACAATATGCCTTTGTAACCTTCTTGTTTCCATAAGGTTCCATATATAAGAACGATAGCTTAACAAAATTCTCTGCCTTTTCCTCAAATTTCTTTGGGATTTTATAAAGCAGTTTAAAGTCAGCCATCATCTTATCGTGTTCATTCATAGCTTTTTTCTGTTTCTTTTGGTTCGATACATTTGAGCAAGCTGTTCTTAAAAGTCCAAATACAGATTTTTTATCGTGCCATGAGTACTCACTGTATTCATTACCAGCAATAAAGTTATAAAGTGCATTAAACTCTGAATCTGTAATCTCAACTTTAGGACTCCAGTAATTTTGTCCTGTTAGTTCAGCCAAGTTGCCACTAAGATCAAGCGCATCCATGCTTAACTTATTAAAGCCAGCCTTGAATGTCTTTTTCTTATCTGTATCTTCGTCACGCTGTTCCACATTATATTCCCTTCTGATAAAATCAGAATCTTCAGGAATGTAAGAACCGTAATCCTTAGAGGTAAAACAATATCTAATCTGAAACTTCTTATTTGCAAAGAAGTCCAAACAAGCTGTTTCACAGTCATTTAAGATATGCAACTTACAATAAATTGCATTTTTCTTCATGCTCTTTGGCATCTCAATATTTACTTTTTTTATTTCTTTTGTATTCATAATTATCAACCTTACCTTTATGACTTACCCGAAAGGGCATTCATAAAGATTTCACCCTTTCGTGTTTCTAGTGTTTCTGCGGTAATTACATTTCCATAAACGTCATAGCATACGCCAGGTTCATACCCTTCATCAACACCAACCTCAAACATATTCATCGCTATAACTTCCTTTTTGTCATTTACTTGGATAAGTCCAATCACCTGCCCTTGAATACCAATAGCAAGTGGATTTGTACCATAGCAAATTTCAAAAGGTTTGTTAGAGCCACAAACAATATTTAAGTTAATCATTCTATGTAATTCTTGATAGTTATGCTCTTGAATATGAGTCATAGCATAATATACAAACTCCTTTAAGGTAAGTTCCTTAACTAGATACATTCTTGTAGCTGAAAGCTGTGTATCATAGTCATCGTCCTGATGTATATCGCCATCAAGCCCTACCAAAAAGAATCTGTTTTCGCCATCCCAACTATAACCATTAGTGATGCAATCAAGCGGATTGTCCGCACAGTGTAAGCCGTTGTTATGACACTGTGCAATACCACCTGTTCCGCATTCATTCCATTCACCCAGCTTATATTGGTAGCCTCTCATGTGAGCTGTTAAATCTTTTGTAAAGCCTTTGAAACCGTATCGCATTTTCGAACCTCCACTATTAAATGAAGTCGAAAATAGACATCTGAACCGAAGTTCTCTTGTCCTTTTCTTCTACCACTGCACGAATGATTTCATCATCATTAGATGTCTCAGGCTTCTTGAACTCAACAATGTTGCTTTCCTCTGCTTTTGTATCATCCTTTGCAATTTCTTCATCAGAATCATCAGCAACATCTTCAACATTGGTCTCATCATTTTCAGCTGAAACAGTATCAGTTGTTACTTCCTCTGATGTTTCTTCAGAAACCTCGCTAGTTGCAGCAGTGCCATAAAGAACAGCCTCGATAGATTCCTTACTCTCGCCATTTTCAAGCCTCTTTAAGATTGTAGGCTCAATTTCGGCAATAGCCTTATCCTTATCTGAAAGCATAGGATACTTTTCGTCTCCGAGAGAGTAGATATAAGCCTTTGCAATTGCGTGTGCCTCATCCTTGAAGTTAACTGTTTTAGCATCTTCAACTGGCTTCTTTGCAGCAGCCTTAACACTCTTTCCAGCTTTCTTTCTGATCTTAGCAACAGCCTTTTCAATCTTTGCTTTAATCTCTTCTGTCTTAGCATCCTGCTCATCTTCTTCCATATCAGCAGCACCTTTAACAGTTGCAAAGAATCGCTCGTCAGCAAGTGAATCAATTCTGATTTGACGCTCGTCATCATTCTCGATAGCTGCGAGCTCTTCCATAAGAGCGTTTTCCTTGGCTTTTTCCTCTGCCCTCTTTGCTTTCGCACGTTCAGCAGACTCCTTCTTTCTACGCTCAGCTTCTTCTTCTTGAAGTCTGGTCATAGCTTTCACTCTAGCCTTCGAATAATCACCCTTATAGTCCTTCTTTTCTTCTTCAGTAGGCTCTTTACCATACTTTTCAACAAAGAACGCTAAAGCTTCTGCGTCAGCCTTATCAGACATTTCTTTTCGTCTTTGAGCCTCTTCTTCTCTCTTTGCATTGGCTTCCTGACGTTTCTTTT
>JAFYYE010000292.1 GCA_017557715.1 Pseudobutyrivibrio sp. | reverse complement strand
TTAAAAAACTTTAGTGCCTCAGTAATAGCCCTCTCTTTCTCTGGTGTTGTTCCTGGTTGTCTGCTGTTTTCTGATTTTGGCTTATTGTAATTCTCTCTTTCAATAATTCCATGCTTCTGCTTTACCTGAGCAATATTCAAGTTTGTTACATGAAATCCATAGTGCTCTTTAACCCATTCTTCGATTTCCTTGTATGTAGCCTTGGCTTCGGCACTTGTTAGATCAAGTTCATCCATATCTACTTTTACGTTGACATGGTGCTTCGCTTCATGAAGTTTGGACAATAAACATACCGTCTCTGTATGCATTGTATGACCAAATTGGTCGCAGACAGTGTACTGCTCCAGGTGATAGCCACGCTCCTCAAGGTACTTAAGGTCGCGGGCCAGGGTGGCGCTGTCACAGCTGACATAGACAATACGATTAGGCTGCATCTTCACCATTGTATCAAGTGCTACTGTGTCGCAGCCCTTGCGAGGTGGGTCCACCATGATAACATCTGGGTGAGACATCTTCTCGTAGATTTCTGGAAGGACCACTTCTGCTTCTCCGCAGTAGAATTCTGCATTATCTAAGCCGTTAAGCTTTGCATTGGCCTTAGCGTTTTCGATGGCCTGTGGCACCACTTCGATTCCGATGACTCTGCCAGCATGCTTTGCCATAGAAAGAGAAATAGTTCCTATACCGCAGTACAAATCCCATACCTCTTCTGTGCCGTGTAAATCAGCATACTCTAAAGCCTTACTATAAAGTCTCTCCATCTGGTCGTGATTGACCTGATAGAAGGAATTTGCACTGATATCAAAGGCAATAGTATCACCATTTGTGAGAGTGATTGTATCGCGGATAACTTCTTTGCCATAAAGCACCTTAGTCTCATAGCCCATGATTACATTATCGCGACGAGTGTTGATGTTGAGCACCATCGAAGCCAACTCAGGCTCCACAGATTTCACATGCTCCACCAACGAATCCACCGCTGGAAGCTTGTCGCCATTCACCACTACGCAAACCATTGTTTCACCAGTGGCTTTACCTTCACGTACAAGCACATGACGAATCAAGCCTTTTCCTGTTGCCTCGTCATAAGGGGCTACACTATTTTCATTCATGTAATCTATTACCGCATATACGATATTCATGCTCTTCTCAGAGCAAATCTTACAGTCGGTACTTGGCACAATTCTATGGCTTCGTGCTCCATAAAATCCTGCAATGATCTTGCCGTCTTTATCCACACCGATTGGCACCTGAGCCTTGTTGCGATAACGAAGTGGATTAGTCATACCAAGAATTGGCTCACGAATAGAATCCACAAAAGAACGGTCGTAACCGCCAATCTTTACCAGATTGTTAGCCACAATATTGTCTTTTATCTCAAGCTGCTTATCATAGCTTACCTGCATAATCTGGCAGCCACCACACTGCTTAGCATTAGGGCAAGCTGGCTCCACACGAAAAGCACTTGGCCCCACCACTTCCTTCAAAGCCGCAAAGCAGTAACTCTTTTTCACCTTTGTGATGATGACATCGCAAACATCACCTACCACCGCGTCTTTGACAAAAATGGTCACACCATCAGTGTGACCAATTCCAGCCCCTTCAAGGGACATATCTTCTATTGTTAATCTTACAATATCGTTTTTATTCATTAATTCTTTCCTGTTCTACGGATGTTTGAATCAAGCAGACGATTAAATCCCTGCCATGTCAAATTATTCTCCTCAACATTCTCAAGAGCCTCGTAGATAGTCTCGAGCTTTGCATCGATGTTATCAGCAAATGAAAGTGCGATAGCCTCTGCAATAGCTGGCTTCTTTGGTGAGCCAAACTCAAGCTCGCCGTGATGAGAAAGGATACAGTGGATAAGCTCCTTACGCTTTACCTCTGGGAAACCGTCGATAGTATCGATAGCACGATCTACCATATTTGCACCTACATAGATGTGACCAAGAAGCTGTCCCTCATCTGTGTAATCGTTGCGTGGGAACTCTGAAAGCTCCTTTACCTTTCCAATATCATGGAAAATAGCTGCAGTGATAAGTAAATCTCTATCCAAGAATGGATACTGCTTACTAAAGTAATCGCAGTTTGTAGCAACTGAAAGTGTGTGCTCTAAAAGACCACCGGTAAAGCCGTGATGTACTGACTTTGCTGCTGAGTGAGCCTTAAACTCCTCGATAAATGCCTTATCTTCCACGAAGTACTTTCTAAGTAAAGCCTTCATGTATGGAGCCTTAATGCTGTTGATAAGTGATGTTAAATCATTCCACATCACATTAACATCCTTCTTGCTGGCTGGGATGTAATCTGCAATATCATACTCTCCCTCGCTAGCCTTACGAAGGCGCTTTATATTAAACTGTAATGCACCGTTCCAGCTTGTGATATCACCTGTAACTGTGATGAAATCAAGCTCGTCATAGTCGCTGATACCTTCGGAATCAACATCCCAAATCTTTGCATCAATGGTGCCTGTCTTATCGCATAATGTAAGTGACTCAAATGCCTTTCCAGTCTTGGAAATGCCCTGAGACTTCTTCTTGCAAAGGTATGTTTCTGTACCTCTGTCTCCCTCTTTGAGAGTGTTAATGTATTTCATGTAATTCTCCATTTCTAAGCTCCTAACGGAGCCGTGCAGCTAGGCTGCAATTTAGCTTCTTTAATTATACGGGATGAATGGGAGATAATCAATGTGAAGAACATGAGCGAAAATATAAATTATTTTGGTGATTTTTGGATGTTTTCGCACTTTTTATATGATACGATTTTCGTATAAGGAGATACATAATGAATAGAAAAATACTTTTCCCACAAGTAAATGGGCTTTTACACGGAGGCGATTACAACCCTGAGCAGTGGTTGGATAGGCCTGACATATTAGATAAAGATATTGATTTAATGAAAGAAGCTGGCATCAATACAGTCACTATGGGTGTATTCTCATGGTCCACACATGAACCAACGGAAGGCATCATCAGCTTCGACTGGCTAGAGCCTATTATGGACCGCCTTTACGATAATGGCATTTACACAGTGCTTGCCACACCTACTGGTGCAAGACCTGCATGGTTGGACGAAAAATATCCATCTGCTATGCGCTGCAACGAGATGGGTGTGAGAAATCATCACGGCGTGCGCCACAATCACTGCATGCAGTCACCAGAATTTCGTGAAAAGGTGGGCATTATAGATACAGCCTTGGCTAAGAAATTCGCTAATCATCCAGGACTTTTAATGTGGCATATTTCAAATGAGCTTAGTGGCTACTGCTATTGCGACACCTGCCGCAAGAAATTTCAAGAATGGCTAGCAGACCGCTACGACCACGATATAAATAAGCTTAACAAAGCATGGTGGACCACATTCTGGTCTCACACCTTCAACAGCTTCGACCAGATTGACCCACCTTACGCAAACGGTGAAAACTGCGTCCTTGGACTTAATCTGGATTGGAAGCGTTTCAGCACTTGGTCTGCTACTAATTTCATGCGTTTTGAAATTGATACCTTACGCGCTGCAGGTGCAAAAGAACCTACCACTACCAACTACATGGAAATGTTCTATGACTACGACTACCACTACATGAGTCAGTTCATCGATGTTATCAGCTGGGATAATTACCCAGAAATGCACAACAACTGGCAGTCCGATTCAGCCCACCTTTTAGAGCGCAGCTTTAATCATGCGCTTTTCAGAAGTCTTAAGCCTGAGCAGCCATTTATGATGATGGAATCAGCTCCAGGTGTTGTAAACTGGAGACCTTACAATAAATATAGTCGTCCAGGCATACACAGATTAATTTCCATGCAAGCCATTGCTGCCGGCAGTGATACAGTTCAATATTTCCAAATAAGAAAGAGTCGCGGTTCTTCTGAGCAATGGCATGGTGCTGTAATCGACCATATTGGTACTAATGACACCAGAATTTTTAAAGAGGTAGCAGCTCTTGGCAACGAAGTAAAGAAAATAAGTGAAATCACTGGTTCCCTTTCTGACAACAAAGTAGCCATCCTCTATGATTGGGATAACAGATGGGCAATAGATGATGCCTGGGCTCTTTCTAACGAAACCAAGAAATTCGATGAGACCTGCATGAACATCTACAACGAATTCATGCACTTAGGCGTTGAGCCAGATATTATTTCTTCCAATGGTGATTGGAGCAAATACAAGATTATCTGCGCCCCAATGCTATATGTACTGCAGGATGGCATCGGTCAGAAAATTGCCGACTTCGTAAATGCCGGCGGTGAATTCATGTCCACCTATTTCACTGGATATGTAAACAAGGATTTACTTGCAAATCTTGGGGGCTTCCCTGGAGATGGTTTAGACAGAGTCTTCGGTCTTCGTTCTGAAGAAATCGACACTCTTTATCCAGAGGATAAGGTATCTATTAAGATTTACGATAAGGCCAGCCGCACCTATCACAGTGTTCCAGTGCATGATTATCAGGAAATGCTACGTGATGTATCTGCCAATATAATCGGCCGCTACAAGAATGATTATTTGGAAGGCACCCCTGCCATCACCTGCAATAAATATGGCAAAGGTCACGCCTACTATGTGGCCTGCCGCACCAATCAGCATGACATCGAATTTATTTACAGGGAAATGCTGGAGCATGCTAGTGTTCCATTTAAAAAGCTTCCAGATGGAATAGAAATGCATTCTAGATTCGCTGAGGACATAAGATATGATTTCTATCTTAATCCTACTTCTGAAACAAAGATTATTCCTGACGTTTCAGGGACAGACCTTCTAACCGAAGAAAATATTTCAGGCGAATTAAAACTTGAAAAATATCAGATTGCAATAATTAAGCGAGGCATCTAGCCTCGCTAATTTTTTACTATTCACATTACTTATCATCCTGCTGCATAAAGAAGATTTTAATCTTATTCATAAACTCATCCTTAGGCATTGTCTTTAAGAAATATCCCTGTGGCTTCAGCTCCACCACAGACATTACACTTTCCTTGCTATCATTTCCTGTAAGGAAGATGACCGGAATGTCCCTTGTTTCATCCTCTGCTCTCAGCATTTCAAGAACCTGTGGACCTGTGGTAACCGGCATCTCATAATCCAATAAAATCAAATCTACTTTATTAGTCCCAAGCCAAGTCAGTGCCCTCATTCCCGATGTAACCATCGCAACTTTATAGTCATCCATCAACCATTCTCGCACCAGGTTCATGTAGTTTGGATCATCATCCACGATAAGAATGCT
>JAFYYE010000291.1 GCA_017557715.1 Pseudobutyrivibrio sp. | reverse complement strand
GTTTTAAAAGCTCGATTGCTCTTTCCTTAGCTTGTGCACGTGTCTTATTTGTGTGAAGCATTATTGCTTCTTCAAGCTGATAACCAACTGTAAATACTGGATTTAAGCTTGTCATAGGATCCTGGAAGATGATGGAACATTTACTTCCTCTAAATTTCTGCATCTCTCTTTCAGAATACTTTGTTATATCATCGCCTTTAAAAAGAACCTCACCACTTGTGATACGTCCTGTTTGAGCGAGAATTTGCATTATAGAATATGCTGTAACGGATTTTCCTGAACCAGATTCTCCAACGATTCCAAGAGTTTTTCCTGGTTCCAAATTAAAACTTACTCCATTAACTGCCTTGACCTCACCTGCATCTGTAAAAAAGCTTGTATGGAGGTCTTTTACTTCAAGAACATACTTTGATTCTGCCATATTTACCTCCTAAATTAATCAAGCTTTGTATCGAATGCATCTCTAAGACCATCGCCTAAGAGGTTTAGTGCAAGTACGATTAAGCAAATAATAACTGCTGGTATAACAAGTCTTGCTGGATAAGACTGCATACCACTTCTTGCATCATTGGCAAGAGAGCCAAGTGATGACAATGGAACTGAAACACCAAGTCCTAAGAATGACAAGTAGCTTTCTGTGAAGATAGCACTTGGAATCTGAAGGGCAGTAGTGATAATAATTACTGATAAACAGTTTGGTAAAATATGTTTTCTTAAAATCTTTGCGTTACTTGTACCAATGCATCTAGCTGCAAGTACGTACTCATTATTTTTGATTGTAAGAATCTGACCTCTAATAAGACGAGCCATACTTACCCAATAAAGAAGACCAAATACGATAAACATAGAAATCATATTTGAACCAAGTGCTGAAAATACTGTGCCTGTAAGTTTCCCCGATAAATTCTCCTTCAAGACAACTGAAAGTAGGATAATGATGAGCATATCTGGAAGAGAATAGATGATATCAACAATTCTCATCATAATAAGGTCCACTTTTCCACCAAAGTATCCTGCTATTGAACCATAAATTATACCGATGATAACAACCATGATTGCAGCAACTACACCAACTGCAAGAGATACTCTTGTTCCGTAGATAACACGGATGAAGTAATCTCTACCAAGACCATCAGTACCAAAAACATGAGGGAATAAATCCTCTCCTGTCTTTTCCATGTACTGTAATTCTCTCTGTGAATACTCAAAAAATCCTAAGTTTGCGCTACCTTTATCTCTTACGCCTCCTACAGCAATAATCTGATCGTATGAGTAAGGTACGATATGTGGTGTAATAATAATTATTAATAATATAAGAGCAAGTACTACAATACTGGCCATGGCAAGAGGATTCTTGCGAAGTCTTCTCATACCATCCTTAAAGAATGTAGTCGACTCACCCATTACGTCCTGCTGACGCTTTTCCTCGTCTGTCGCTTTTTCAAAATTTGCTGAGCTGAATTTTGATATATCTACCTGTGCTGACAGGAGGCTTTTCTTCATTTCTTTATTATCCAATTTCTTAATTCCTCCTAATCAAGCTTAATTCTAGGATCAACCATCTTATAAACAATATCAGTAATAAGGTTTGCAATTACCATAAGGATTGCAAGGAAGATTGTTACTGCCATGATGGTTGTGTAATCTCTGTTTGCAATTGAGGTTACGAAAGTTGAGCCAAGACCACCAATGGTAAAGATATTTTCTACTACCATTGAACCAGTTAAAATGTATGCAACCATCGGCCCTACATATGTAATAACTGGAATAAGTGCATTTCTAAGTGCATGCAGGAAAATCACCTTCATCTTAGAAACACCCTTTGCTCTGGCAGTTCGAACATAATCCTGATTAAGAGCATCAAGCATACTTGTCTT
>JAFYYE010000290.1 GCA_017557715.1 Pseudobutyrivibrio sp. | reverse complement strand
TACAGATGATGCAGTGCTTCTTGGATTCAAGGAGGCTGAGTGGACAGAGGTGCTTAAGTAGGACTGGAGGATTTGAGGCATGAAGATTTCAGACATCGACTACGGAAACACATTTGATTGGGGCAATACGTCAAAGGATTATGCAAAGTACAGAGACATTTATCCAGAAGAGTTTTACCAGAAAATCCTCGACTTAAATCTCTGCAAAGACGGTCAAAAGGTATTAGATATAGGCACAGGTACCGGAGTCCTTCCAAGAAATATGTATAAATACGGTGCCAAGTGGATTGGAACGGACATCTCTGAAAATCAAATTGAGCAGGCGAAGCGACTTGCAGCAGAATGCAAGATGGATATAGATTTTTACGCAATCCCAGCCGAGCAGGTAGATTATCCTGTTAACACATTTGATGTGATTACGGTGTGCCAATGTATTTGGTATCTAGACCCAAATGTCATCACGGAAAAATTTGCAAAAATGTTAAAACCAGGAGGAAAACTTCTCATCCTCTACATGGGCTGGCTGCCTTATGAGGATAAGCTGGCAGGAAAAAGTGAGGAGATTATCTTAAAGCATAATCCAAATTGGTCCAGCTACGGAGATACGATACATCCAGTATTTGTTCCAGATGAACTGCTTAAAAATTTTAACATTATCAAACGCGAAGAGTTCCCTATAGATGTAACTTTCACCAGAGATGGCTGGCATGGTCGTATGCGCGCATGCCGAGGTGTGGGAGCTGCCATGGATGAGAATCAAATCAAGGCATGGAATGAGGAACACTGGAAAATGATGCTGGAAAACACACCTGAGCAATTCAATGTAAAGCATTACATGTCATACGCAGAATTACAGGTGAAGAAATAGAGTTGATAACAGAATGGGGGAGTTATGACAAAGGAATTATTAATTCAGGCAATTTTAAAACTCATGGCTGGAATAGTCATTCTTGGAGCGCTGTTGTTCATTCCTGCAGGCACATTTAGCTATTGGAATGGCTGGCTCTTTTTAGCAGTCCTATTTATTCCAATGTTTGCGGCGGGTATCATAATGATGTTTAAAAATCAGGAGCTTTTGAAAAAGAGATTAAACGCAAGGGAAGAGCAGGCGGAACAAAAGCAAGTGGTACTTTTTAGCGGATTAATGTTTATTGCAGCGTTTGTGGTTGCAGGATTAAATTTCCGAATGAAATGGTTCGTAATGCCAAAATGGGCAATCCTACTTGCTACCATAATTTTCCTCATCGCATATATTTTATACGCTGAGGTAATCAGGGAGAATGAATTTCTTTCAAGAACCGTAGAGGTTCAAGAGCATCAAAAGGTAGTGGATACCGGGCTTTACGGCATAGTAAGACATCCAATGTATTCGACAACCCTGCTGTTATTCGGAGCAATGCCATGGGTGCTTGGCTCGCCGATTTCATTTTTAATAATGCTAATCTACATTCCAATTATAGTTAAGCGAATTAAAAATGAAGAGCAGGTTTTAAAGGAAGGATTGGACGGATATGCGGATTATTGTGAAAGGATTCGCTACAGAATTATTCCTTTTATATATTGATATAGTGTGCTAGAAAATTTGGGGATAATTTGGGATGCAGATGAAAAAGACTGGGATATTAAAAGGGAGAATAAAAATGCAAATTGGAAGTTCAAATGATACTGCAGCAGTAAAGGCGCAGTATGCCACATCAAAAAGTTATGATGTGAGAGTTAATTTTCACGACATGTACTCTACAAACAAGCAGGGTTATAGCAATTGGCTTGTTTCAAATTATGACATCAGTGAAGGAATGAAGGTGCTTGAGCTTGGCGGCGGCCCAGGTGGATTGTGGGTAGGTAGAGAAGAGATTATTGACCGATGCAGCAAATTCGTATTTACGGATTTTTCTGAGGGCATGCTTGAAAAGGCAAAAGAAAATCTTGGGGAACGTGACAATCTGGAATATCGTACAGCCGATATCCAGAAGCTTGATTTTGAAGATGATTCTTTCGACGTCGTAATCGCAAATGGTATGCTTTATCACGTGCCTGATATAGAGAAAGCGCTTAGTGAAGTCAGAAGAGTTTTGAAAGATGGCGGAGTATTTTACTGCGCAACATTTGGCGAGAACAATTTTACAGACAAGCTCGCTGAGTGGTTTGAATTAGGTGGCGAGGAGTTCCATCCAAATCATAATTTCACTTTACAGAATGGTGGTGAAAAGCTAAAGAAACAATTTAAGACTGCCACTCCAATTGTCTTTGAAGATTCTCTGCATGTCACTGAAATTGAGCATCTTGTAGAGTATCTTCAGAGTCTCGCATCTTTTAAGGCGGTTTTGGATTTACCAGTTGAGAAAATCAGGGAGATTCTAACTAGTCATTTTGTAGATGGTGCCATCGATTTGCCTAAGGAATATGGAACATTTGCATGCCAGTAGGCTGGGAAATTATCTATAAATGTTATTTGAAAATAAAATAATAGAAGGATAACTATTTTGACTTGAAAAATATAGTGTGTGACAAATCGCAATAATTACAAAAAATAACTTTTTTAGTGGTTTGATTTTGTCAAGCATTAGGGTGCCATAGCTGATATAGTTGTATCCGCAAAAGAAAAAGGAGAAAATGATTATGAGAAAAAGAGTTTTAAGAATTGTAGCTGCAGCTCTTGTGGCTTCAGCTGTTTTGGTAAATCCAATCGTTTCAGAGGCAGGATCAATTCTTCCAGCAGGTGGAGATCCAAATTACATTCTTCACACAGAAACAGATTTTAAAATCATGGATATGGTTTATAAAATCCAAAATGGTGAGACTGTAAGTATAGAGAATGCCGCTCAGATGGCAACACTTACAAAGGTTGGTTATGCAGATTATCAGTCAGCTGGTCCTATTTCTATCACAGAAGGTAGAATGACTTATAACACCTATTGGGGTTCTGAGGATAAGGACGTGTATGTAGTTGCACTTTCAGGAACAGAGACAATTGTTGAAAATCAGACTACAACTGTTAAGGAAGATCTTCTTTCAGGATTTGAATTAAGTAATGAGTACGAAGTAAATGTAAAGAATGCTATTATCGATAGAATTCCTGCAGGTAGCAATATTATTTTTGCAGGTCATAGTCTTGGTGGAATGGTTGCACAGCAGGTTGCAGCTGATAAGTATATCAAGGACAATTACGAAGTACTTAACACAGTTACATTTGGTTCACCTCTTATCAAGGGCTTTACTCGTGAAGGCATGGTAAAGAGACTTGGTGATAAGAGCGATAAGAATCCATTCTATAGTATTTCTTCAGTGCTTAATATTGTATGGCAGTATGCCGGTGTTAATCACGAAGATGGTGGTTATAATGGAGATTCTTCAGCTGCACATTGTGATAGCTACTTACGTGAAGACGTTTGGGGCAATTATGATTGCTGTGGTGAGAAGAAGGGAACTACATTATGGATGCAAACAGGTACTAGAAAGCTTACTTTAAACTTCGCTACTACATCATTCTATACATCACTTTATGGAACAACATCTGTAGCCAGAACATCAATTATTCCTACACAGACAACAGCTGCTTGCTATGACTTAGCAAAGAAGGCAGTTGCTGATGGATATATCACTGAGGATGTTCTTGCTAAATTTACAACTTTTGTTCCTGTAACAGATGAGGATTCTGTTGAAACAGAAGTTTCTGAGGTAATGGAGTCTGAAGCAGAAGTAGTTGAAACAGAAGCGGTTGAAGTTGAAGCAACTGAGAATAATATCGTTGAAGAAGATGCCCTTGTAGAAGAGGCTATTGATGCAGAGCAGGTTGAAACAGAAGTTATTGAGGCTGAAGTTGTAGCAGAATAAATTGTTTTTATAAATAAAACGTTCATAAAAGAGACCAGGATATCCTGGTCTCTTTTTTAGTGTGGTCTATTGTTTATGTTATCGAAATCGAGAATTTCAAATTCTTCTACAGGCATTGGCTTGTAGAAGTAGAAGCCTTGCATTCGTTCACAGTCTATAGCAATAAGAAAATCGGCATGTTCTTTAGTTTCCACGCCTTCAGCAATATATTTATATTTTAGGTTACGAAGCATTTGTAGGATATGCTTGACCACAATTTTGCTTTTTTCAAAGTTCTTAGTGTTTTTTAGGAAAACATAATCAAGTTTAATTCCATCAACTGGAATTTCTGTAAGCATATTTAGGGATGAATAGCCACTGCCAAAGTCATCCATTTCAACTTCAAATCCTATATCCTGTAGCTGAGCAGTTGTCTCTAATAGTAATTCGTTATCATCAGCATAGGCACTCTCAGTGATTTCTATTCTTAGCTGAGAAGGTTCAATATCGTACTTTTCGATAAGATTCTTGAAGTGCTTTGAGATGTTTTTGTTCTTTTCTATATCAAATCGAGATAGGTTAACTGATATAGAACGTTTAAATCCTTGCTCGTTCCATCTATGAATATCTTTGCAAACTATTTCCCAAACTAGACAATCTAAATCGTAGATGAGACCAGTTTGTTCTAGCATTGGGATAAATTGACCTGGGCTCAACCAACCTAGCTTTTCGTGGTTCCATCTACAGAGAGCTTCTGCGCCTATGATTTCACCAGTTCTATAGTTGACTTGAGGTTGATACCAGACTTTTATTTCATTCTGTTTTACAGCAGTAGAAAAATGACCGCAGATATCTGAAAGCAGTCTTCCTGCTTCCCATTGCTCTATGTTATATACTTCGTAACCCCCGGTAACAGATAGATGTGCTTTCTTTTCAGCTAATCTAGCACAGTCTAGCATCTTATCAACGTTAATATTTTTATAATCTTCAGGAGTTAAGACATAAAGACCACTGCATATCTGAACTTCATAGTCGTTGCCCTGATTAATATAATATTTTTTGACTGGTTCAAATACGTTTTTTTCCATTGCTTCGAAACCGTTGTCATCAGGTATGCAGCATAAAACAGCAAAATGATCTGCATAAATTCTGGCCATAGCCTCTTTGTCAGAGAAATACTCCAATGATTTTTCTACCCAGAAGCATAGAAGTTCATCAGCAGAGTTCATTCCCATTTTGTCATTTATGAATTTGAAATTCTTAATGTTGTTGTAAGAAATAATATATGGAGTGGAAGGATTTTCCAGTAGTAGTTCTTTTACTTTTTCACGGAATCCGGCCATACTAAGAGCACCAGTAAGTGAGTCATAGTCTATCATTTGGCGAATTTGATTTTTGGTTCTTTTCTTTAACAGTTGTTGCTTTGCTAGAAAGTGAAGTGCTACAAGAACAATTACAATTGCACATATGATAAAGATATATCTATTGGCGTAAAGATAGTCCTGTACATCATATTTGTACAGTTTACGAGAAGTATAATCTAAAATAACAGCCTGACGCTGGGTATCACTAATCATAGAAATACCTTCATTAAGTTTTTCTATAAGCGCCTGATTTTTAGGTGTATCTAAAGCACCAACTCTAAATTCCATTGAAAGCATTGTAGTTGGTTGAACATGCAAATCGATATATGAAGGCTTCTGAAGGACATAACTCCAAACGTAGGCATTCTGAAGTAATGCGTCAACTTCGTCTTTACGTAGGGCTTCTACACACTTGGACATATCTTTATACAGTATGACTTCAATATCTGGATATAGGCTTTTTACCGTGTCTGCTATACCAGCTTGAGACTGAAGCATTCCAATTTTTGCACGATTAATGTCTGATACATTATCGCCCTCAGAAGTTACAACAGTGAGAGGAGTTAGCATTAAATCGTCAGAAACGATTGATGACTGTCCAGATGCACTTTCAATTTCGCTTCCTAAAGGCATGACTATATCATAGGAGGTATTATCTAGCGCATCCTTTAGTGAAGATTCTTCCATAGCAATAAATTCAACGTTATAACCGATATTCTCACAGGCAATACGAAGTAATTCTGGCCCAATTCCAATGATTGCACCATCAGAATCATCTATATAAATCATAGGGCATCTATCCGTTGGAACGCCGACAACGATGGTATTCTCATTGCTTGAAGCAGCAAAAGAAACCCCAGATATAAAAAATGGGATAACAAGAATTAGCGATATAATAATTATAGATATAATTATTCTCTTAGGACTAAGCTTCATAGGTTGATTTCATCCTTGGACATAATTGTATATGGTGATAATACAACAAAATTGAGGATAATTTATGACCTACTAAAAACTAGGTTATGAATAAAAAAGTCTATAATTATATTAACTACTTATTTCAAATGTAGGCATGGCATCAATGATTTCTTGTGATTAAGAGCTCACATTTTCAGAATATCAAGAACACTCAAGGCTATTTTCTCAGAATTACGAATTATGGCGTCGATGCTTTCCTTGGACTCATCATCGCAGTCTTTCTCCATAAGAAGATCTGCGTTTCCTCTGATGACTGTCAGAGGAGTCTTGAGGTCATGGGCAATCTGCGCCATCTGAGCCTTCGAATCCTGTTCTTCTTTCCATTTATCTTCCATGGTGGCAACAAGCTCTTTGCGCATGCCATCAGTTGCAACATTTATCTGATCCAGCTCGTAGATGCCAGTATTTATCGGTGATACGCTGAGGTCTTGTCTCTTGAGGCTCTCAGTATAATCCAATACTTTTCTAAGGCTACTCTTAATCTTTTTGACCAGAACCACAGTTGGAATCAGTACTTCCAACAGGTATGTAAGGGCAAAGATAAAAAGAATTAGGTACTCATAAGGCACACTTACTGAGTAGTGAACAAAAGCGCTTTCATCGGCAGCATCCAGACGCAGATAAACATCCTGCCCTTTAAGCATTCTGCCATTCTCAGGACTTGACTCCTGGGCGAATTTACGGAGTGACTTCTCCTTAGAATGTGACACCTTCGCAAAGCTTTCTTCGCCATCAGCTGAAATCACGATAATATCTGCCCCTTCTGGGAAAAGAGCTGTGTTTATCTCACCACTTTCCTGACAACCATAGATCCAGGCTTCCACTGCTTTTTCTGCATTATCTGCGGCAAAAGAGCTTTCTCTATTAAGGAAGAAAGCAAAAAATATAATAGCAACAAGAGTAGTAAATCCAATTAACGCACTGACAACTGCTATATAAGTGCCGATCATGCGGCTTATAGTTATGCTTCTTTTTTCCATCTGTAACCTATTCCCCATACTGTTTCAATAACATTTCCTGCATTAGACAGCTTTCTTCTAAGATTTTTGATGTGTTCAGTTACCGCTGATACATCGCCATACTTATCAAAGCCATAAATCTTTTCGTAAATCTGTTCCTTGGAAAAGACCTGTCCCTTGTTCAGCACAAGGAGCATAGCGATATCAAATTCGCTCTTGGTAAGAGATAAATCTTTTCCATCAACCTGGACAAGTCTGGAGTCAGGATAAATACTGATATTTCCATCCTTGATGCAGGCGCTGTGCTCACGGTTATTACGCCTTATGTGGGCGGCGACTCTGGCCCTAAGCTCAGCGATGGCAAAGGGCTTTCTGATATAATCGTCAGCGCCAATGGACAGACCATAGATAACATCTTCCTCAAGAGCTTTGGCACTTAGGAAGATGATTGGAGCATCTGTCTTGTCACGGATTCTGCTTAAAAGAGAATACCCATCTTCGCCGGGCATCATCACATCCATAAGCATGAGATCATAGTCCACCAGGTTCGCTGGAACCTCTTCAAAGGGCCTGTGCACTGTTGTCACTTCATAATCTGAAGACAGCGCCTTTTTTATTAATGTTAGTATGTCTTTCTCGTCATCGATAACTAGTAATTTCATTAAAATCGTCCCCACAGGGTGTTAGTTTTTAAAATAAAGAATAGGCAATAAGAGATATGCCATATAACACGTAGATGTGGGCTGGGTAAAAGATATAAAAGAATCTTGAGTTCCCATGGCCACGCTCTCCATTATAGCAGAGCATGAATATAGATGAAAATACCGACATCCATTCAAAGGATTCAAATATAAGTGCATGAACATCAAATGATCCCATAGCAAGTGACATAAGTCCGATTCCGATTACAAGCTCATAGATAATGTATGCGTAAACTCTTGCGTTCTTGTTCTTGCAAAAGCTAAACAGATATAGGATTATGCCTTCAACAAGTGTAAGAGTTCCTCCATCTACAATTGTGCTATGAAGTGGAAGGATTGTGAAGTTGATTAGGTTTACAAAAAAAAGAGCGTTGTTGTTACCTGCATTTATAAGTGGCGTATATACAAGGGGGCCAACGACATAAGGTAATATAACTGGGATTACCACTGCTGGGATTCCAATTAAATATTTCTTCTGTCTAATCCAGTCAATTCCCATGAGTACTACTAGAAGTACTGTAAAGCTTGAGAGCATGGCATTTAGAGGAAAGAAGCCATCGCCTCTGACTGCAAAGTGAAGTACATTGTAGAAGCCAAATTGTATGAGACCCATGATTATTGAGATAGAGTAAATTTTGAGAAAATAGCGCTTTCTGTCATGGGTGTGGGTGAAGCCTTCTATGAGGCAGAACAGGAAAAGTGGAGCTGCCAGTCTGCCGAGCCATGAGAACCAAATTGGTACCTTGCCTGTGAATTCGAAGAAGTAGTGAATGTGGTCGAGCACCATAAATATAAGGGCCATGTACTTAAGATCAAAGCCTGTGAGACCGTTTTTAAGTAAGTTTTTCATTTTGATTTCCTCCTATATAAGGCGTAATGCCTTTGTTTTCTGCATTTCTTTCGTCTATGGTTAGAAGGATATCAGGTAATTATAAGGAATTTATAAGGATATTCAAAAAAATAGAAATTAATAAAAGTTCTTTTTTAATATACAGAAAAACGATATAGTAGATGAAAAGAGATTTTGGGGATGATAAGAAAGGAATTATTTTATGTATTATGTACCAGATGGAACAACTCTTGCAGGATTTTATGAGTGTAAGGAGTGTGCAAATAGATTTTTATCAATACAGGTAGGTCCAAGCTTGGTTTGCCCATATTGCGGCGAGCAGCCCAACATGGAAATTGGACCAGATGAGGAAATGCCAGTGGCTACAGAGACAGCCAAGCTCATCTCAGTAGTGCAAGGAGAGGAAGAAGTGGCGCGAATGGATGCGCTGCTTTCGCTTGCTGTGGCTGGTGGGGATTATGATTGGTTGTAGAGGTGCTAGGATTAGCTGAGGTTCATCATGGAATCAATGCAGTGGCATCGAATGAAATCATGAGATTTCTTGCGGATAATCAGATACAGTTGAATGTCTGTCCAAGCAGCAATGTGATGCTAGGATTTGCAAAAGATTATGGGACACATCCGATTAAGATACTTGTTGAAAATGGAGTAAAGGTCACCATCAATACAGATGACCTTCTGATTTTTGATTCATCAATCGAGAACGAATATCTTAGACTTTATCAATCAGGCGCACTTACAGCAGAACAGCTAGATGAGATAAGAAAAGTGGGATTGGGAGAAAAGTGATGATATTTTTAATGCGACATGGTGAAGACGATAATACAAGACTGGGTGGCTGGAGCGATGCGGGGCTTTCGGTGAAAGGAAGAGAACAGGTTGAAAGAGCTTGCGAGACTTTTGAAGGAAATCCCAATAATATAAAGCATATATTTGCCAGTGATTTACAGCGAGCTAAAGATACTGCAGATATTACTTCAAAACATTTAGGTATACCGGTTACTTATCTTAAAGAGTTTAGAGAGACAAACAATGGCGATTTGGCAGGTATGCCTAAGGAAAGATTTCAGAAGGAATATCCGGGGCTTTATTATGCTTCATTAGATTGGGAGCAGAAATATCCAAATGGAGAAAGCCCAATGGATTTTTATAATCGAATCGAAGAAGCATGGGGTAAGTTTAAAGTAAGCACAGAAGCTTTAGACGGCAATGTACTTTTAGTTACTCATGCCGGGGTAATTAATATTATTAGATGCATAGAGGAAGGGGTTAAATACACCAATAAAGAAGTACATTTTAAAACAGAGCATGCGGAAATAGTATCGTTAAATAGAAATGTTATTTTCCTTGATGTGGACGGAGTGCTGAATTCTAAGTTTTGGGATAATGAGCATCAGCGTGAAATAAGTGAGGGGAAATATGTGGATGTTGATTCGGTTAAACTATTTTCAAAGCTTGTTAAAAAGACTGATGCTAAGGTGATTCTTCATTCTGGATGGAGATTTTGGTTTGATGATGAAATGAAACCTAATAGGGCTGAGGCAAAATTTTTTGCAGATGTCATGGAAAAAGAAGGGGTGTTTATTTCGGGAGTAACTCCGGATTTAACTACAGAAGAAATCAGAAAAGCTAAGAAATTCAGTCTTGTTAAAGCTGGCGAGATTCTTCAGTGGCTAAAAGACAATCCTACTGATAATTGGTTGGTTATTGATGATTTAGATCTTCATAATAGTGAGATTGCAAGCCATCAGGTTATGACAGACGCGGAGGTTGGGCTTACAGAGAATGATGTTGAGAAAGCTCTGAATCTATTATTAGGCTAATGTGACTGTGGAGCATAATTGTGTGTGTAGAGTGGGGATAAAATGAGTAAAATTATAGCAGCTTGTGGAAATGATTGCGCAGCATGTCCTAGATATGTGGCGCATCCTTATGAGAAGACCGACGATGAATTACGGCATACGGCAGAACTTTGGATGAAGATTGGATATCGTGACCATGTGGTTTCTAATGAAGAAATTAGTTGCACAGGCTGTAAACCAGAAAACTGGTGCAGATATCATGTGGTGAAATGCTGCGAGGATAGAGGCATTAAAACTTGTTCTGAGTGTTCTGAGTATCCCTGCGATAATATGCGAGAATGTTTTGAGGTTACAAAATCTTTTGAACCTAAGTGTCGTGAAGTATGCACAGAGGAAGAGTATCAGCAGTTGAAGAAAGCATTTTTTGAAAAGGAAGAGAATTTGAGGTAGATATATGATAGCTATAAATTGGATAAATATATTATGGACAATTGGTAACATTGCATTATGGATTGTAATAATAGCGCTGATTCTTAGATTTGTTAAAAAGATGAAGAAGTAATGACTAGTTGGGAGATTACTAGAATGGAGAAGCTTAGTGTAAATGGAACTGAATATGAAATCAAAAAGCTTTTAGGAAAGGGCAAAGGTGGATATTCATATCTAGCAGAAAAAGATGGCAAGCAATATGTTGTAAAACAGATTCATCATGAACCATGTTCGTATTATCAGTTTGGGAACAAAATTCAGTCTGAAATAGATGATTATAAAAGACTATCGGCCATAGGTATAAAGATGCCAGCAATGCTTGATGTAGATGTGGATAATGAGCGCATTGTAAAAGAGTTTATAGATGGGGAAACAATTTATGACCTTGTTCTAGAAGATAATATGCAGCAGGATTACCTTGCT
>JAFYYE010000289.1 GCA_017557715.1 Pseudobutyrivibrio sp. | reverse complement strand
GGTGAATTACAAAGAGCATATCGATGAAACAGCTAATATCGTGGATTTTACAGAAAAGAAAGATGCTGTTTATTTTTCCAAAAGAGTGAACAGAGCAAATCATCATAATGGAAAGATACCATTTTATGATTTTGTAGATAGCCTTGATTATGAAGTTGAACTTGGAGTTATTTTAAAACGAGATACATTTAGGATAGACAAAGAGGATGTCAGGAATTATATCTTCGGATATACGATAATTAATGATGTTAGTGCTAGAAATATTCAGCTTAAGCATCAGCAGTGGTATTTTGGAAAAAGCCTTGATGGCTATACACCTATGGGTCCATGTATTGTTACTGAAGATGATATAAAAGATGTTCATAACCTTGTGCTTGAATGCTATGTAAATGGAGAAAAACGTCAGAGTAGTAATACTGCTTATATGATTACTACCATAGAGGAAGCTATTTCTGAACTTTCACAGGGAATGACGCTCAAGGCAGGAACAATTATAGCTACTGGAACACCAGGAGGTGTAGGAATGGGGATGACTCCACCAAAGTTTTTGCAGCATGGTGATGTAGTTTCTTGTAGAATCAGTTATATTGGAGAATTGGTAAATACAATTGAATAACTTTATTTACCGGCATAAAAAGGCGGTTTATAAATATAAGAGGAGACACAATATGAAGACAGCAGAACAGTATAAAGAACTTACTATTAAAGAATTTACAAAGGCAGCAGATATTTATGAGACAGATCAGGCTGGAATTTATGAGATGTGTAAGGATGATTATCCATATATTGCAGCAGAGTTGGAAAAAGAAGATTATCAGGATTTGCTGGACTGTGGATGCGGAACGGGGCCAATGATTTCTCTCCTACATGAAAAGTACGCCACAAAGCATTACACAGGTTTGGACATCACCCCTAAGATGATTGAGGTAGCTAAGGCTAAGAATCTTAGGGGTGTAGATTGGATTGTGGGAGACTGTGAGAATTTACCATTTGAGGATAATTCATTTGATGTAATTATATGCTCAAACAGTTTTCATCATTATCCAAATCCACAGAATTTTTTTAACAGCGTGAAGCGTGTATTAAGACCAAATGGAAGATTAATTCTGCAGGATTATACAGCTCCAAGTATCGTTCTTTGGTTTATGAATCATACAGAAATGCCACTTGCAAACATAATCGGACATGGAGATGTTAAGGCATATTCATTAGATGAGATTAGAAGGTTTTGTTCTGTCGCAGATCTTAAGATAGATAAACTAGAGGCATGCGAGAAATTCAGAATGCATTTGGTAGCAAGAAAAGAATCTTTCTTCTAAAATATTTCCCTAATGATATAGATATTTATATATTGAGTTAGATAATACTAACACAATTCGCAAAAATGTGGTAGTATGTAGTTAGAGAGAACTAACCGAGAAAGGAAGGAGGATTTCAGTATGGATACAAGTGGAATTCTTATTTCGATTGTGATTGTTGGGGGACTAATAATATTGATACATACGATAAAGAGAATGATTCATTAATTGGGAGGAAGTTATGAAAAGATTATCATCAAGACAGAAGATATTAATGGGTTGTATCGCCATGGTATTGGCTATAATCGGAGATTATTTACTGGGCTTTGGTGTATTCGACCCGTCAACTTCTCCTGATGCATATATGGGCTATGAATGGCACGTTGTTCCAGACTGGAGATTTGCTGTTTCATCGATTCTTGGCTTTTCATGTGTACCATTTTTTGCAATTGCAGTAATCGAGCTCCTTAGAGTTATGGAAGAAGAATATGGTCTGGGCTATTCGAAGTTATATAAGCTCTTCAAAATTGCAAATTGGGCAGGAGTTTTCTATTTTGCATTTATCCATATTGGAATATGTATGCTACCAGTAGTTTTCAATGCTGGCATGGATGCTACAGGAGATATTCCAACTTCTGTTGGAATGGTGGTTAGAGTTTTAAAAAGTATAGCAGTTCCAATGGCGGTAGGATTTATTATTTGCGATGGGTTTGTAACTATAGCTTGGATTGGAATGATCATAAAAGGATTGATTCCAGTAAAGAAAATACTATTGATTTGTAATCCTATCGTAATTGCGTTATTAGGAAACCTTGCTAATTATATTGCAGGTGGCTTGGATTCAGGATTTGAATCCTTTGGATGGTTGTTGATGTATCTGGTATGTGCAATGAGTTTAACTAAAGAGTAAGTAAAAAAGTCAATCCTTATAGAGCCCTCAGGCATACCAGTGCCTGAGGGCCTTTTTAGATTTGTCGCGTGTATATTTTTACTATATTAGATGGGTGAATTACTTAATGTCATATTCTAGTTTAACTGTGATAGTAGCAGTTTTAAGCCTTGAACTTGTATCAAAAGCTCCATCATATGAATAACTACTAGTGCCAGAATTCTGAGCCGTTATTTGGAATACTCCAAGGCTGGAATTCTTGAGTTTGCCAAGTGAGGCATTAGAGTTTTTAGCTATAATATCGATTCGGTCTTTTGCATTTTGTGATGCTTTGCTGATTAAGTCTAGCTTAAGGGTTTCTAAGCCTGAGTAGTACTCAGGGGCTCTAGAGGTAAGTTCTGCCTATATTTCCTGCATTAAATAGCTGATTTTATGTTCCATCGTTCATCCCGACAAACCTGAATTTATGCTGTTCTCCTCAATTTCTTTTTTACATTCGCTATCACGAATTTGTAGCCGAGACCGTAAATCGCCAAAACCGTTCTTTGCATGGCGGCAAAGCATAAGATCATAAGCGGAATCCCCCATACATAGCCGCTTCCGCT
>JAFYYE010000288.1 GCA_017557715.1 Pseudobutyrivibrio sp. | reverse complement strand
TTCTATCAGAAATCATGCGGGCAGTAGTGCCTGTTCCACAAAGATTATGATTCTTTAAAATGTCTTTGTTTTTTTCGCACCAGTCAATGAGAACTGGCTTTTTGCCATCATGCGCGATTAATGCGATGTTTTTCTGCTTTTCGATAGTAAGTGTAATTTTGTCTTCCATAAAAAATCCTCCAATTATTGGTTAATTATATTTTCTGATGAAATATTGTGGCAAGAATAATAAATTAGCTTGGCCAAATCTGGAATTGGCATATCAAAATCATTCTTAATCCATGCTCTTAAAACATTTAAGGAGCCATTCATCAAAAATACGAATAGATATTTATCGATGGCTCACTTTCAAGAGAGCAGCTTCAGATTAACGCAACTAGAGTACTTAGAATGATTGATAACTTAGTTGTCTAATCTATAATCTCTAGGAGACATGCCATAGGCTTCCTTGAATTTGCGGTAGAAGTAACTACTGTTATCGTACCCAATGTAGGTATAAATATCTTCAATGGTAAGAGTGGTGTGGCTGAGGAGATAGGCCGCCTGTTGAAGACGACGTGTCATCAATTGTTCTTTAAAATTTTTACCAGTGTGCTTTTTAAGCAGTCTACTTATGTAATAGGTAGGCTGCTTTGTTTGTTCAGCAATTGCTTCAAGGGTGCCATGCTTATAGTGAGCATCAATATATTTCAAAACAGTAAGTAAAAGGTTTTGTTCATACTGAGATGGTGTGCCTTGGTTAACCAAAGAAACATATACTGAAAGGGTCTGTAATAGTAGACCCATTGTGGTCTTATTTATATTATTGATAATTGTTTCTGAATCCTGTTTTAGCATAGTGAAAATCATATTTTCCATAAGATTTTGCACAGGAAGAATATCTGCAGTAGGAAAGTGCAGATAAGTAAGGAAGGATGATTCTGGAGACAGTGTGGAAATCAAAAAGTCTCTAAGTAAGTCTCCTTCAGGAATCATTTGTAATGCTTCATCAAAAAACTCAGGAAGCAGGATAAAGTTAATTGCAACATCACCCTCTGATGCTGGAAGAATTTCCTGAGTAGCATTTTGGTTCAAGAATAAAAGTTCACCGGCTTTTAGTGTGATTTCATCAGTTCCATTTAAAATATGATGAGTTTCCCCTGAAACCATATAAACGAATTCAACATAGTTATGGGTGTGCTTTGGAAAGTGCACAAAACGAGTATGAGGACGTATCTCTATGAGACGTCCTTTTTTTAATAGTTTCTCGCTGTCGATGACAAAACTGTTGCCGCTGGAGTACCTATTTTTGTCAATGACACCGCCCTTTAAAATTTCTTGTTCTTCCTCTGTCAGCTGTGATAGCTGCTGTAATAAACTCTTTTCCATAGATAAATTATAGAATGAATCTAGCTGCAAATAAAGTCCTATTTTTGATTATTTTACGACCTTAAAAGTCAGCTTATAAGGATATATACTCATATCATAAACGAGGTGAAACTATGAGTAACTATTATTTGGCAATAGACATTGGGGCCTCAAGTGGCCGTCATATGCTATTTACAATTGAAGACGGTAAGATTCAGATGGAAGAAATCTACCGTTTCGAAAATGCCATGACAAATGTAGGGGAAAAGCTTCTTTGGGATACAAAAAAGCTTTTTAACGAAATCAAAAATGGCATGAAGGAATGCAAAAGACTTGGTAAGATTCCATGTTCTATGTCCATTGATACTTGGGGCGTTGATTACGTGCTCCTAAATGAAGAGGGACAGGTTCTTGGTGATACATACGGTTATCGTGATCACAGAACTGATGGAATGGATGAGGAAGTTTATAAAATCATCTCTGAAGAAGAATTGTATAAGCGAGTTGGAATTCAAAAAGCAATTTTCAACACAATATATCAATTGACAGCAGATAAGCTTCAGCGACCAGAGGTGTTAAAAGAAGCAAAGACTTTGCTTATGATTCCTGATTATCTAAATTTCCTTCTTACAGGTGTTAGAGCATCAGAGTATACCAACGCCACAACAACAGGTCTTGTTAATCCTCACACTAAGCAGTGGGATTATCAGTTAATAGAAAAGCTTGGTCTTCCTAAAGAAATCTTCTTAGAGCTTAAGCTTCCAGGAAATGAAGTGGGTAATCTAAGAGATGTTATAAAAGAAGAGGTAGGCTTTGACCTAAAGGTAATTCAGTGCGCAAGCCACGACACAGCATCCGCTGTTATGTCAATGCCACATCTGGGAGAGGAAGGACTTTACATCAGCTCAGGTACATGGTCTCTGATGGGAGTTGAAAATAAAGAAGCCCTTACTAGAGATTGTGACAGACGGAGTAACTTCACCAATGAGGGTGGTTATGATTACAGATATCGTTATCTGAAAAATATCATGGGGCTTTGGATGATTCAGCAGGTTAGACATGAGGCAAACGATGCTATCAGCTTTGCAGAATATGCAGATTTGGCATCTCGCGCTAAAAGCTTTCCATCACTTGTTGATGCAAATGATGAAAGATTCTTATCACCAAGGAATATGACTGAGGAAATAAAGAAGGCCTGTGAGGAGTCCAGACAGCTAGTTCCAAACACATCCGGTGAGCTTGCAGCAGTTATTTATAAGAGCTTGGCTGTTTGCTACGGAAATACGATAAAAGAGATTTGTGCAAACACAGGAAAAGAATACGAAGCACTTCATGTTATTGGTGGTGGTTGTAAAAATGCGTATCTCAATCAACTGACGGCAGATGCTACAGGCCTTACTGTATTAGCAGGTCCGTCCGAAGCAACAGCTATCGGAAATGCATTGGTTCAGATGATTGAGGCAGGCGAAATAGCCGATCTCGTCACAGCACGTCAGTGTGTACGTGATTCCTTTGAGATAGAACTTTTCTATCCTAATAAATAAATTTTTAGATGACTAGGAGGTTTATATAAATGTTAGTAAATACAAAGGCGAAGGTTGGTGTGTTCTCCATTGCACTTGGGGCATACCTTCCACAGTTCCCAAGCTTAGTTCCAGAATTTAATAATCAGTTTGAGGATTTCAAAGCATCAATTCCAGATACAGTAGAAATCATTGATGGTGGAGTGGTTACCACAAAGGAGCAGTCACAGGCTGCAGGCGATTTATTTAGAGCAGCTGATGTAGATTTAGTATTCATGCAGCTTCTTACATATGCAACAAGCTACAATATGCTTCCTGCAGTAAAGGATTTGGATGTTCCAGTGGTTCTTGTAAATCTTCAGAAGCTTAAGGCTCTTGATTATGATACAGCTGGCACAGCTGAGTGGCTTGGAGAGGCATACGCTTGTGGTGCTGTAGGAGAGATGGTTGCAGATTTAAATCGTTACGGCAAGCGTTCAGCTGTAATCACAGGTGTTGTTGAAGGCGGCGATGCTGCTGTAGCTAAGGAGATTGATCAGTGGTGTAGAGCTGCCCAGTGCCGTAGAAGATTTAGAGAGACAAATCTTGCGCAGATTGGTCGCCCTTATCCTGGTATGATGGACCTTTATATTGATGAGTCAAATCTTTACAGAAGAATGCACGTATATACAAAGCAGTTCGATTGGGAAAAGATTTGGGCTATTGCAGATGATATTACAGATGAGGCTGCTATCAAGGCAAAGGCTGATGATATCATTGAGACCTTTGAGGTAGTTGGTGGCGTTGATGAAGAGAAGCTTCACGAGATGGCAAAGTACGTTGTTGCCTTCGAGCAGTGGGTTAAGGATGAGAAGCTTGGTTTTGTAGCATCTCACTAC
>JAFYYE010000287.1 GCA_017557715.1 Pseudobutyrivibrio sp. | reverse complement strand
TCATCACGCCTACTGCTATCACTCCACAAAATCGAAGCGAAGCCCTCTGGTGAAAGCACTGAATAAACGGCATTTTCAAGCATGTAAACCTTATTTGCCACGGCTATTCCAAGAGCACCGCCGCTGCTTCCCTCTCCAGTGACTATTGTAATTACAGGCACCTTCAAAGAACTCATGGCAGCAAGATTTCCAGATATAGCCTGAGATATTCCATAAGTCTCAGCCTCTAGCCCTGGATATGCTCCCGGTGTATCCACAAAAGTTATAATCGGTCTGCCAAATTTTTCTGCCTGCTTCATTAGACGAAGAGCTTTTCTATAGCCCTCTGGTCCTGGCATACCAAAATTGCAGGTTATATTTTCATTTACATCATTACCTTTTCTATGACCAATAACTGTCACAGGCTTTCCTTGAAACAGCGCTATACCGCCATATATACTGGCATCCTCTTTTCCAAGCATGTCACCTTTTTGTTCAAAGAAATCCGTAAATACGTTATCAATGTAGTCGGTGATTTTAGGGCGAGTTTTATCCCGCGCTGTTAAGACTTTTTCTATTGCGTTCATATGACACCTCATCAGTCAGCTCCCGCTGACAGCTTCTCATCAAGGGGATAGCTATGTAACATAAGTATCTTTTCAAGCACTTCCTTCATATCTTCCCGCTTCACAACCTGATCCACGAAGCCATGCTCCTGTAAAAACTCTGCTCTCTGGAAGCCCTCTGGCAAGGTTTGTCCAATGGTTTGTTCTATTACTCGTGGTCCTGCAAAACCTACTAATGCTCCCGGCTCAGCTAAGGTAATATCACCTAAAGTGGCAAAGCTGGCACTCACACCTCCTGTAGTAGGATGGGTCAGAACTGTGATGTACAATCCACCATTGTTCTTGAACTTCTCAATGACTGCGCTTGTTTTTGCCATCTGCATAAGACTTAGGATTCCCTCCTGCATTCTAGCGCCACCACTTGCGGTAAAAATAATAAGTGGAAGCTTATTTGCCTTAGCGTATTCAGCACTTCGACAAACTGTTTCACCAAGTTCTATTCCCATAGATGCCATCATAAATTTCTTATTCATGATAGCTAACACAACAGGATATCCACCTATTTCACATGTTCCGGCTATTATTCCATCATGATAACCACATTCACGTCTCAGCTCTTCTTTCTTTTCCACATATCCATCAAAATCAAGTGGATTTGTTTCCGGATAATCAAACTTGAACTCCGCGAAAGTTCCCTTGTCAGCTATGTCTGTCAGTCGGTCTTTGATTGTGTATTCTGATACGGGCTTGATAGCAGGTGTTAACACCTCATCAGGATTCTCCCTAAGGTTTTTATAGCGATTAAATTTTTCTTTTCTCTCATCTACTACATTCATTCGTCCACTGCCTTATCCCAAGATAGTATCTCATCCATGTGTGCTTCTATAAAACCCACATTGTAATTGCCTTTAACAAAATCAGGATGATGTAAAAGTAAATAGTCAAAGTCTCCATTTGTAATGATTCCCTCTGTTACAAGCTCTAGTAGTGCACGGCGCATTCGCCTGATTGCCTCGAGTCTGGTCTCTGCATGAACAATAATCTTTGCCATCATGGAATCATAAAATGGGCTTGTCTCATATCCGTTGTAGAGGAGTGTATCTACCCTTACTCCAGGGCCACCTGGTATATTAAGAAATGTGATTTTTCCAGTGTTTGCCATAAATCCTTTTGCTGGATTTTCTGCATTTATTCTGCATTCAATGGCATGCCCCTTCAGTCTCACATCCTTCTGTTTCAAATTCAACGGCTCACCAAAAGCTATTCGGATTTGTTGCTTTATCAAATCAATTCCTGTTACCGCTTCTGTAACACCATGCTCCACCTGGATTCTTGTATTCATCTCTATAAAATAAAAATGATTCTTTTCATCCAAAACGAATTCAACTGTGCCGGCATTTGTATATTGTGCCGCCTTTGCCGCTGTTACAGCTGCTTTTCCCATGGCTTTTCGCAAATCATCATCAATAAACATGCATGGACTTTCCTCTATAAGCTTCTGATTTTTTCTCTGGATAGAACAGTCTCGCTCTCCAAGATGAATAACATTTCCGTACTCATCTGCCAAAATCTGAAACTCAATGTGACGAGGATTCAACACAAGCTTTTCAACATACATTTCATCATCGTTAAAACAAGCTCTTGTCTCCGCCTTGGCTTCCTCATAAAGCTTCTGCAAATCTTCAGGATGATATACTCGACGCATGCCTCTGCCACCACCACCGGCACTGGCTTTTATCAAAACTGGATAGCCAATCTTTTTAGCAATCTTTTCAAGCTTCTTAAAGTCCTCTACTGGACCTTCACTGCCTGGCACTACAGGTACTCCCGCCTTCATCATCATTTTTCTGGCAGTAGATTTATTTCCCAAAGCATCCATAGCATCTGCTGTAGGTCCAATGAAAGTGATTCCCGCCGATTCGCATTTACGAACAAATTCAGAATTCTCTGAGAGAAATCCAAATCCGGGATGAAGTGCATCACATCCGGTAACCTGAGCTGCGGTTATTATTGCATCCATGTTAAGATAGCTGTCTGCCGCTCTGCCTCCACCTATGCAAATACTTTTAGTAGCGAGCTTTACGTGAAGAGATTCTTTATCGGCTGTGGAATAAACCGCCACGCTTTCGATGTTCATCTCCATACATGCTCTGATGATTCGAATTGCAATTTCTCCACGATTAGCCACCAAAATTCTTTTAAACATAACTAATCTCCTATGAGAAACAGCTGATCTTCAAAACCAACAACGTCCTGATTTTTAGCATAGATACTTTTAATCACACCATCTCTTGGAGCAGTGATTTCGCTCATCATTTTCATAGCCTCGATAAGACATAAAACCTGACCAGATTTTACTTTATCCCCCACCTGAACATAAGGCTTTTCCTCTGGTGATGGTGCGGAATAAAATACACCTACAAGAGGTGCAAGAACAAGGTCGCCATCCGGCTCTTCCTGCTCCTGCTTTTCTTCGCTTACATCTGTATCCCTAAGTGGCATCTCTACAATATTACTTTTAGGTGCTACTTCTTGGGACACAACAAATGTCTGCTCCTGGGATGGCTTCTTAAACTTTA
>JAFYYE010000286.1 GCA_017557715.1 Pseudobutyrivibrio sp. | reverse complement strand
CTTGGAAACATTTCTAATGCCCACGTATCTATCAACGGAGTGGACATCGGATTGGCTCAGCTTGCTATGCATTCGCCATATGAGACAGCAGGTGTGAAAGATACCGAATATTTACTTAAAATCGCAATCAAATTTTACGAAACCGTCATTGAAAGTAAGTCTGTAGATAGTTATACTTTGAAATAGTTTTTGCTTTAGCGTAGTAAAGAAAAGCGGAGATTAAAACAAAGACTGGGAGGATAGGGATTATGGAATTCAGGCCATGCATTGACATTCACAATGGCAAGGTCAAGCAGATTGTTGGTTCAACACTGGCGGATTTAGGAAAGGATGATGGTCATCCAAAGGAGAATTTTGTAGCTGATAAGGATGCGGTTTATTATGCTAATCTTTATAAGCGCGATGGTCTTAAGGGTGGTCACATTATCAACCTTAACAAAAAGGGCACAGCGGAGTATGAGGCATCTATGAATGCTGCACTTTCAGCCCTTAAGGCATATCCAGGTGGACTGCAATACGGTGGCGGAGTAGACGATAAAAACGCCAAGGATTTTATCGAGGCAGGAGCCAGCCACGTTATCGTCACTTCTTATGTTTTTAATGATGGACGTGTGGATTACGATGCGTTAAAAAAGCTATCAAAGCTGGTTGGCAGAGAGCACTTAGTTCTCGATTTGTCATGCAAGAGAGTGGATGACAAATTTGTCATCGTCACCGACAGATGGCAGAAGATTTCGCAGGAGATTATCACATATAATTTCCTTGATAAGTTGGCCTTCTACTGTGATGAATTTCTTATTCATGCAGCAGATGTTGAAGGCAGACAAAAAGGTATAGACAGAGATTTAGTTGGGTTGTTGGCGGCTTACAAGAGAGTGCCAATCACCTATGCTGGTGGTGTTACCGACTATGGTGACATCGAGCTTATCAGCTATCTCTCTGACAACAACATGGATTTTACCGTTGGTTCAGCATTGGATTTATTCGGTGGAAATCTCTCATATGATAGAATAGTTAAGAGAATTGTGAGCAGATAATAATAGATAAAAGTTTTGTCAGCTCCCGTGTTATTTAAGGAGGTAATCATGTTTAAAGTTAACACTAATTTTCAGAAGCTTCCAGGTAGCTACTTATTTTCTACAATTGCAAAGAAGGTAGCAGCATACAGCGAGGCTAATCCAAATGCAGATATTATCAGACTTGGTATTGGTGATGTTACACAGCCAATTGCACCAGCAATGATTAAGGCTCTTCACGATTCAGTTGATGAGATGGGAAGCGCTTCTACATTCCATGGTTATGCTCCAGATTTAGGATATCCATTCCTTCGCGAGACTATTGCTAAGAATGATTATCAGGCTCGTGGATGCGATATCTCGGCAGATGAAATTTTTGTTTCAGATGGAGCAAAGTCTGATTCAGCAGATATTCAGGAGCTTTTTGCAGCAGATGTTAAGATTGCTGTTTGCGACCCTGTATATCCTGTATACGTTGATTCAAACGTTATGGCAGGCCGTCTTGGTACATACGATGAGAAGCTTGGCAAGTGGTCAGACCTTATCTACATGCCTACTACAGCAGAGAACAAATTCGTTCCAGAGTTTCCAAAGGAAGTTCCAGATGTAATTTATCTTTGCCTTCCAAACAACCCTACTGGTACAACTCTCACAAAGAGCCAGCTTCAGCTTTGGGTTGATTGTGCAAACAAGAACGGCAGCCTTATCATTTTTGATGCTGCTTATGAAGCATATATTTCAGAGGCTGATGTTCCTCATTCAATCTATGAGTGCGCAGGCGCTAAGACATGTGCAATCGAGATTCACTCATTCTCTAAGAATGCAGGCTTCACAGGTGTTCGTCTTGGCTACACAGTAGTACCTAAGG
>JAFYYE010000285.1 GCA_017557715.1 Pseudobutyrivibrio sp. | reverse complement strand
ATCCATAAGCTCCCATACCTCTGGCTCAATAAAGAAGCAAGAAGAACCTGCCTTCTTTGTAGCATATGCAAAAGCATCAAGTCTGATCATAGCAAGTCCATGCTTGCAAAGAGTCTCAAGATTATCCTTGATAAATGCTTTTGCAGTGGCTGACTTGCAGTTGATATCAATCCGCTGCTCATCAAATGTACACCAAACCTTCTCAGTAGTGCCGTCTGCGAAATTCGCATCTACGTATGGCGCTCTTGGCTTTCTCTTGTAGATAGCATCTACTTCTTCCTCTGTTGGTTCTCCATTCTCCCAGAAATCCTTGTAACGGATAAAAAGATCTTTGTACTTAGAATCATCCTTCTTTGCAAGGAAATCCTTATAGTATTCACTCTGTGCTGAAATATGGTTAATCATATAATCAGCCATAAGATAATAATCTTCTGCCAACTTTTCAATATCATTCCAATCACCAAAAGCTGGGTCTACTACGTGGTAATCCATTGGAGCAAAACCTCTGTCTCCTGATGAAGGGAAAAATGGAAGAATGTGAATGCCTCCCACCGCATCTTTGAAGTGCTTGTTCATTACTGTTGTTAAATCTGAAAGGTTATCACCCATGCTGTCAGCGTAGGTGATAAGCATACATTTATTTTCTAATCTTTTCATTTTCTTTTTCCTTTATTTTTTTAATAGGAAGGTGTGCCATTTAAAGATTTGCCTGCGGCAAATGGCACATCCTGCAATACCTTATCTTCGATAAAGTATTGCTTATTTAACAGCCCCAGCAGTAATACCTTCCACGATATATCTCTGAAGGAACAAATACAAAAGAAGGATTGGAAGCATTGCAAGTAAAAGTGCAGCCATAATTAATCCTGTATCTGTTGAATAAGTACCGTAGAATACCTTTGTTGCGATAGGAATTGTGTAAAGTTCCTTACGGCCAAGTACAAGTGATGGAAGTAAGTAGTCATTCCAGAATGCCATTGCATCGATGATTGCTACTGTAGCAATTGTTGGCTTCAATATCGGAAATACGATTTTTGAGAAAATCTGCCATTTGTTACATCCATCAATTGTTGCTGCCTCCTCAAGTGAGATAGGCACGTTTGTGTGAATACTTCCGTGGAACATAAATGTTGCCATTGAAAGTGAAAAACCAATATGCATAAAGATAAGTGTAATTCTGTGATTTAATATTCCAAATATTCCACCGTATAAAGAAACCAGAGGAACCATAAGTACCTGGAATGGAATTACCATTGATGCAATCATAGTTACAAATAAAATCTTATTTGCTTTCCAATTATTTCTAACAATCAGATATGCAGTCATTGATGAAAGAATGATTGTACCGATTGTTGAGAAAATTGTAATAAAGAGTGAATTTCCAAATGAATTCCAGAAATTCATTTTCTTAATAGCATTAGGGAAGTTCTCTAATGTGAATCCGTGCTTACCTATAAGAGCAAGTGGATTTGCAGTGATATCTGCCTTAACCTTAAATACATTTATGATTACCATTATGAAAGGGAAAATAAATGCTACAAATAATATCGCAAGTACGATAATCATAATGGCGTGTCTTATTTTTTTATTGCGAGCTGCTTTTTCGTTTTCCATTATGCCTGCACCTCCCCTTTCTTACCAACGTATACTTGAATTCCACCGATGATAGCACAGATTACAAAGAGGATAAGAGCCTCTGCCTGTCCTGTACCATAGTTCTTGTTGATGAAAGCCTGGTTGTATACGTGCATAGCAGCAAGTGCTGAGCTTCCGTATGGATCACCGTTTGTCAGTGAAAGGTTTACATCGTATACCATGAAGCATCTTGTGATTGTAAGGAATAAACACTGTACAAATGATGCTGTCATAAGTGGAATTGATATATGAATGATTGACTGTGTCCCCGTACAGCCATCAATTTTAGCCGCCTCAATAACATCTTCTGAAACACTCATAAAGCCTGCCACATAAATAAGCATCATATAGCCTGCATACTGCCAAACTGAAACAATAATAAGTGCTGCAATTGCACCTGTTTCTGTAGCAAGGAGTGATTTGGCATCTCCACTGGCAATAGTGTTTGAAAGTGAAAGTAATGCCTTATTAAATACGAATTTCCAAACATAACCTAAAACGATACCGCCGATAAGGTTTGGAACGAAAAATCCTGCTCTAAAGAAATTTTGGCCTTTGATTCCGCTTGTTACCATGTAAGCGATAATGAAAGCCACTGTATTTACCAAAACTACAGCGATTGCTGAGTAGATAAATGTACGTCCAAGAGATACCCAATATCCTGAATCTCCAAACGCATTAACATAATTTTCAACGCCAACGAATGGCTTATTGCGTGAAACTCCATCCCAACTTGTAAATGTAAGATAAAGACCATAAATAAAAGGAATGATTACCACGCTTGCAAAAATAACTGTAGATACTCCTGCAAAAAGTAAGTACTGTCTAAATTTATACCCCAGTGTATTCGTTTTCATAAACATCACCTTTCAAAATAATAGGGCCTCAGTTATTTATTTTTCTGAGGCCCCGTTGTGAACAAGGTAGTTCGCGCCATTATTAATTGCCTATGGCCTGGCGCTCACAGCATAATTAGTGGGCAATTGGAGTAGCTGTCTTGAAGTATTCTGTAACTTCCTTAGCAACTTCTGCTCTATCAATAGCCTCATCAAGGTATTTCTGCATAATCTCCTGACCAACTACTGTCATATGATCATCTGGAAGGTAGTTGTAGTTTGCTACAAGGTTTCCAGCATCAGCGTATGACTTAACTGAAAGTGAAAGTGGATCAAGTGCTGAAGCATCAATGTTATCGAATGCAGGAACTAAAGCACACTTCTCTGTAAGGAAAGCATTACCTTCTGCATCGCTTACTAACCAGTTAAGGAAATCAAGAGCTGCCTGTCTCTGCTCCTCGCTTGTAGCATCTGAGCTATCTACAAAGATGTACTTAGAACCACCACCAACAAGCTTTGCGTTTGTGCCGTCTGTTGTGTTCTGTGGAACTGGCATCATACCAAGGTTCTCTGTGTAGTCATACTGGTTGATTACTGACCAATCCCAGTTACCACCAAACATAAATGCGATGTCGCCCTGAGCAAACTTCATTGATGTTTCCTCACGATCTGCATTTGAAGCAGCGCCCTTAGCGTAGTTGTACTTAACAAGTGTCTCGAATGTATCCATAATTGAGTTGAACTTCTCATTTCCAGCAAGGTCTTCAGAACCAGCAAGAAGTCCGTTTACGAATGCATCTGGATCAGCCTGCTCTTCGTATACCATTGGGAACCAGTGAGCACCAAGTGACCAGTACTCTGAAAGAATACCAACTGGAGCTTCCATTCCACCAGCTACAAGCTCATCAAGAAGCTTCTTAAAATCTTCAAGTGTTGCTACTGATGAAGGATCAAAATCCTTACCTGTTACCTTCTTAATTGCATCTGCGTTGTAAAGAATACCTCTTGCCTCTACACAGAATGGGAAGCCTGCAAGCTTGTTGTTTACTGTGATACCAACTGATGTATGGCTAGCCCAATCTTCATTTGAAAGATCATAAGCATAATCATCTGCAAGTGAGTAGATATCCTTTGCATCAACCATTGTAAGTGTGTATGGATCGTTTGATGCATATCTTGTTGCTACCTGTGAAGCAACTGTTGTATCTGTATCAGCATTGTAAACCTCAACGTGTACACCTGTGTTTGCCTCATACTCTTCTGCCATCTCTTCAAACTGAGTCTGAATCTCTGTCTTAGAGTTTAAGATTGTGATAGAAACGCCATCACCCTTTGCTGCCCCATCGCCTGAGCCTGAAGCTGAACCACATGCAACCATAGACACTGCCATAGCTGCTACCATAACTAATGAAACTAACTTCTTCTTCATTTCAATTACCCCTCCTTCAAAAGGTCTGTTTTGCTTTGATGATAGGATGATAGCACTGTGTGTTATCATATGTCAACCGGTTGACATATATATTATAGTAAAAAGTGAACATTTTGTGAAATCAGGTGTAAAACGAACAAGGGATTTTGTCGATTTTAACGACAAAATCCCTTGTTGCAATCTTATTGAATATATGTTATTCGTTTAACACATCTAACCTAAACCTAAGGCAAGTCCAATTGCTCTAACTAAGAATGCCACTATCCATGCCACTGCGCACTGGAATATTACCATCTTAAGAGCAGCTCTACGTCCTGCTTCTCTCTTTTCAGCTGCAATAGCTGCTACACAAGGAGTGTAAAGCAAACAGAAAATCAAGAATACAAATACTGTAAGTGGTGTAAGCTCTGCCTGCAAACCTTCTGCTCCACCATAAAGTACAGTAATCATTGAAACTACACTTTCCTTTGCGAGGAATCCTGAAATAAGTGATGTCACTGTCTTCCAATTTCCAAATCCAAGTGGAATAAAGATTGGTGCAAGGACACCTGCAAGTGCAGCCAAAATACTATCCTCTGAAGACTCTACCATGTGGAAATAGAAGTTGAAGTTCTGTAAGAACCATACTGCAATTGTTCCAAGGAAGATTACAGTGAAGGCTCTCTGAATAAAGTCTTTAGCCTTATCCCACATAAGCATCAATACATTCTTAAGACCAGGTAATCTGTAGTTTGGAAGCTCCATGACAAAAGGAACTGCCTCACCCTTAAACAAAGTATTCTTTGTGCAGAGGGCTACAATTACAGCCACAACTATTCCTATTACATAAAGACCAACCATCACGAGAGCAGCCTTCTCTGGGAAGAATGCAGCTGCAAAGAATGCATAAATTGGCATCTTAGCGCTACAGCTCATAAAAGGAATGAGAAGCTGTGTCATCTTTCTATCTCTATCAGATGGCAGTGTTCGTGTAGACATAATAGCTGGCACTGAACATCCGAAGCCAATAAGCATTGGCACAATGCTTCGACCAGAAAGACCAATGCGTCTAAGAAGCTTATCCATTACGAAAGCAACTCGTGCCATGTATCCACTATCCTCAAGCATTGATAAGAAGAAATAAAGTACAACAATGATTGGTACAAAGCTAAGTACTGAACCAACACCTGTGAAAATCGCATCTATAATCAGCGAATGAATTGGAGCTGCCACATTAGCCGCAGTAAGCACATTGTCAACGGAATCAGTAATAGCACCGATAATTGTTTCCAAAACACCCTGTAAGAAAGCACCTACCACATTAAAGGTAAGATAAAATACAAGAGCCATAATTCCTATAAATGCAGGAATAGCTGTCCACTTACCAGTAAAGAATTTATCAAGATTTCTACTTCTGATATGCTCCTTGCTTTCCTTAGGCTTGATAATTGTCTCTTCGCATATACGATTTATAAATGTAAATCGCATATCAGCCATGGCAGCTGCTCTATCAAGACCTCTCTCCTTTTCCATTTGAAGAATAATCTTCTCCAAAGTATCTGCCTCATTTTCATCAAGGGCAAGAGCCTTTGTAACAAGAGAATCTCCCTCAAGAAGCTTAGTAGCTGCAAATCTAATAGGAATATCAGCCTTTTCTGCATGATCTTCAATTAAGCTCATAACACCATGAATAGCACGGTGAACTGCTCCATTATGGTCTTCCTTGCCGCAGAAATCTGTGCGACCTGGCTTTTCATTATATTTTGCAATATGAATAGCATGAGAAACAAGCTCTTCAATACCTTCATTCTTAGATGCAGAAATTGGAACAACTGGAATCTGAAGTAAATCTTCCAGCTCATTAATAAGAACCGAGCCACCATTTCCTGCCATCTCATCCATCATATTAAGAGCGAGAATTGTAGGAATCTCCAGCTCAAGAAGCTGCATTGTAAGATACAGGTTTCTCTCAATATTTGTAGCATCAACTATATTAATAATAGCTGATGGCTTTTCCTCTAATACAAAGCGACGAGATACAACCTCCTCGCTAGTATATGGGCTCATAGAATAAATACCAGGTAAATCCACAACCTCAGTATTAGGATAACCCTTAATAGAACCACTCTTTCTATCTACCGTAACTCCAGGGAAATTACCTACGTGCTGATTAGCTCCGGTAAGCTGATTAAAAAGTGTAGTCTTTCCACAGTTCTGATTTCCCACAAGGGCAAAAGTAAGCTTGCCAGTATTAACTTCTTTTCCCTTGTGTTCCACCTCATAGTCGTGGGTCTGTGCTTCCTCACCAAGTGCAGGATGAGGGATATCTTTTGCATGTTTCTTCTGATTCTTCTCTACCTCAGAAGTATTTCTGATATTTTCTATCTCTATTTGTTTTGCATCAGCCAGTCTTATAGTAAGCTCGTATCCTGAAATACGAAGCTCAATTGGATCTCCCATTGGAGCATACTTAATCATGGACACATCCGAACCGGGGATGATACCCATATCCAAAAAGTGCTGCCTTAAGGCACCGCTTCCGCCAACAGCCGTGACTGTAGCTGTCTTTCCAATTTCAAGTTTACTTAAATTCAATATATTGACTCCTCTAATCTTTGTTAGTTTATTAACCCGTACATTATATCATACTAACTTGAGTTTATTGTATACAACATACAATAATTTGGATTATAGACAAAAAAGAGCCACTAGCACTGTAACTAGTGGCTCGAATTATTTATTATTCTGTAAATAGTGGAGTTGAGTAGTAGCGATCGCCTGAATCAGGAAGAAGAGCTACGATTGTCTTACCCTTGTTCTCTGGCTTCTTAGCAAGCTCGATTGCTCCGTGAAGAGCTGCACCTGAAGAGATACCTACTGAGATACCTTCCTTCTTTGCAAGAAGCTTTGCTGCTGCGAAAGCATCGTTGCTATCTGCTACGAAAATCTCGTCGTAAATCTTTGTGTTAAGAACATCTGGTACGAAACCAGCGCCGATACCCTGAATCTTGTGAGCACCTGCACGGCCCTCAGAAAGAACTGGAGAATCCTTTGGCTCTAAAGCTACAACCTTTACATTTGGATTTTGGCTCTTAAGGTACTCGCCAACACCTGTAACAGTTCCGCCTGTACCAACACCAGCGATAAAGATATCTACATTTCCGTCTGTATCCTTCCAGATTTCTGGACCTGTTGTTGTTCTGTGTGCATATGAGTTTGCAGGGTTTACGAACTGACCTGGAATCCAGCTTCCTTCGATTTCTGCTGCAAGCTCCTCAGCCTTTGCGATAGCACCCTTCATACCCTTTGCGCCTTCTGTAAGAACGATTTCTGCGCCGTATGCCTTAAGGATGTTTCTACGCTCTACTGACATTGTCTCAGGCATTGTAAGGATAGCTCTGTATCCCTTTGCTGCTGCGATAGCTGCAAGACCGATACCTGTGTTTCCTGATGTAGGCTCGATGATTACTGAACCTTCCTTAAGCTGACCCTTTGCTTCAGCATCTTCGATCATTGCAAGAGCTACTCTATCCTTTACTGATCCTGCTGGATTAAAGTACTCGAGCTTAACTAAAACCTTAGCCTCGAGGCCGAGCTCCTTTTCAATGTTTGTAACTTCAACAAGTGGTGTGTTTCCGATGAGCTCTGATGCGCTCTT
>JAFYYE010000284.1 GCA_017557715.1 Pseudobutyrivibrio sp. | reverse complement strand
GAGGGCAGCTTAGATTTTCAATTAAAACTCAAAAATTAAAATGTGAATCCTGCGGTGAGTTTCAAAATGTTAAGGAATACAAGCCAAACGATGAAATCACTGCAGATTCCATCAACACAAATATTTATGTTTGCCCAAATTGTGCAGGCGAGATTCAGCTGATTGATAATGATGGAATGGAGTTTTGTCCATTCTGTGGTACTCAGGCTACCATGCAGGAGAGGTTTTCAAATGAAGGCGCACCAAAATATATTTTGCCTTTTGAGGTTACAAAGGGTGTAGCCAGAGAAAAGTATGGAGCCTTCACGAAGAAAATTCATTTTGCACCAGATGGCTTAAATGATGAGGCCAATATTGAAAAATTGGTTCCACTTTACGTTCCATATCACATGTATGAATACAGCTTACATGAGGATGTTAGCTACAAGGGCACTCATTCATTTTCAAAAGGCCAATACTGGATTACAGATTATGCTAATGTCATCTTGAATATGGGTGTTGAAAATGTTCAGGTTCCTTTTGATGCATCTCGGGCTTTGGATGATACGATAGCAAATGCAATTGAGCCGTTCCCAATGAATAAGCTTAAGAAATTCAATCCTAATTATCTGGCAGGTTTTTTCGTGGAAAATTCTTCTGTAGATAAGGATTTGTATATCTCGGATTCAGAGGATAAGGCAGTAGATTATGTGTATAACAAGGCCTTACAGGAAACCAAGACATATGTACCTGATGGCAATGAAAAGAGTAGCATTAGAAATAAGATAATAAATGGTCTGAAATTTAATTGAGTGGAAGGAGCGTATCTACCTTTGTATTTCATGACCACCAGATATGATGACAGAGTGGCGTATTCAATTATCAATGGCTCCACAGGTGAAGCCTATATGGATATGCCAATTGAAAAGCACAAGATGTTTAAATCTGCCATTAAGTATTCAGCAATTCTTTTCGTAATTATTTTATTGGCTAGCTTCATTTTCAGCTTTAGCTATCAGATAAAAAATCTATGCGCTATTAGTTGTTTTGTATCAGCATTAATTGCAATGACTGGAGCTATTCTTGCGAATAAGAGATATCGAGCAGACAATCATTTGGATGATAAGGGATATTTTAAGACAGCTGAGAGTGCTAAAAAGAGAAAAAAGGAAGCAGAAAAGCGAAAGAGTTCATTCCCGCTTTCGACCGTTGGATTAGCAGCTATCATTCTGGGACTATCAGCCATTGTGTTCTGCATTAGCGAAGGCTATTGGGACTATCTAATAAGTATGTCAGTTGATTGTGGCTATTCTTTGGGAGCAATCATGGCATTTATCGCTCTTATAAAGGTAGGAAAAGGTAAGAAAAAGGTAATGCTTTTAGGCCTGCTAGGCTGGGCTATATCCTTGGTAATCAGAGTGATTAATTTACCAAATGATATATATTATTACGGTGCTCTTATAGTAGCATTTGTAATTATTATTATTTCAATAAATGCTATAGTGGATGAGTACAATGCATTTGCAACTCGCCCATCTCCACAGTTCATGAAGAAAGGAGGCGGGATTGAGAATGCGAAGAATTAAGACATTAATACTTGCAGTAGTCGCAACCTTTATTTTATGTTCACCATTTACTGTAGAAGCAGCAAGCTCCAATGTGTTCATCGGGGACAATGCAGATCTTCTCACACCTGAAGAAGAGGGTAAGTTACTAGAATATTTATCTACTCTTAATAGTGATTATAAATACCTGGTTATCACCAGCGATACTTATGAATATGGTGATGATGTAGACAGTAGATTGGCCACATATTATGACAATGCTTTTTCAAGATATGATGATGGAATAGCATTTATAATAGATATGTATAGTCGCGAGATTTACATAGAGGCATTTGGTGATATTCAGAATAGAATCAAGGATTCAGATGCTTATGATATCACTGATAATATCTATACTTACGCTTCAAAAGGTGACTACTACACATGCGTACAAAAGGCATTTAATCAGGCAGATACATTGGTAAATAAGGGCTTCATACTTAGACCAATGAGATATATAGTATCTCTTTTGATAGCTGTAGTTCTTGGATTTTTATTTGCTTTTTATACGGCAATGTTTGAGCGTTCTAAACACAAGACTACAAACGCAAATGCTCAGATATTGATGACAGGCGCTGCAATAGCTGCCACATCTACTATTTACGATACTAAAAAAATACGTAAATCCAGCTCTAGTGGGGGCCATTCAGGAGGTTTCTCAGGTGGAAGCTTTTCAGGTGGTGGATTCTCCGGCGGAGGATTTTCCGGAGGTGGTCACTCTAGTGGAGGCGGCTTCTCCGGAGGCGGCGGTGGCCATTCAGGTGGTGGTCACAGTTTTTAATAGTTTTGTAATTCAGTTTTAAGGAGGCAATGATGACAAAGAAAAATGGACGGGTGGAGTTTTTACGTTTTATTTTTGCTTTGGCAATATTGTTCTTTCATATTCACAAAAGATTTGCCGAAGGTGGAATGATTGAGTTAGGAAATACGGGATTCAATTTTTTCGCACGAGGTTATATTGGAGTAGAGTTTTTCTTTTTGGTTTCTGGTTATTTGCTTGCGGCAAGTGCCTATGCGAAAAGGGAACAGTCTACTGAGTTTATAGGTACCGAGACAGCATTGATGATGAAGAAAAAGTTTTGGAATGTTTTTCCTTATCATCTCTTTGCTACCATGCTTACGATTATCGTAAATGCGTATTTCCTGGAGCATACCGCTCTTGACAGATATCATTATGTGGTAGATTCATGGGCTTCAATCTTCTTCCTTCAGGTATTTGGATTTGATAGCACATGGGTAAATAAGCTCACCTGGTATCTTGATGTGTGGTTTATGGTTACGTTCATTTTCTATCCGCTCTTGAGAAAGTATTACGATGTGTTTGTTAAGATCATCTGCCCACTGTTAGCATTATTTATTCTTGGCTATATGGCTCATGAATATGATGGAATTGCAGGTGTAGATGCATGGACAGGTATGTTTTATAAATGCTTTTTGCGTGGTCTCTCAGAAATGGCATTGGGTTGCTGCACATACAGCCTCACAAGACAGTTTAATCGATATGATTTTTCAAAGACTGGAAAAAGATTACTTGGATTGCTGGAGATTATTTGTTACTTGATCGTATTTAATTTTGCATGTACAGAGGTGGATGTGAATTATAGTTATCCAGTAATTTTTGTTATGTGGGTAGCTATTATCCTTTCATTCTCAGACATCAATCCATGTCATGAATTTTTCGACAGACCTATATTCTTCTGGATGGGAAGAATTAGTCTTTTGATTTATTTAAATCAGTTTTATGCCATCCGTTTGGTGCAGGAATTACTTCCTGACGCAAGCTTTGCAGTGAAGGTATTAGCATGTACAGCCGTTACATTTGCAGGGGGATTTATCTGCGATAAAGTTATTGGCTGGTTCAATAAAAATAAACCATTTAGCAGATTGATATTTAATTCTAGGGGAGAATAAATTGGTTTTCAGTTCACTCTTATTTTGCACAATATTCCTTCCACTATGTCTTTTGGTTTACTACGGTGTGCCAAGAGTCATAGGTGGAGG
>JAFYYE010000283.1 GCA_017557715.1 Pseudobutyrivibrio sp. | reverse complement strand
TCATGTTCTTTCGCTGAGAATTTAGCTCTACCAGTTCATTTGCCATAGCAAGCGCTTTACCCTGGTCCGTTTCCATAAGTAGCTCAATTGCACGACTTGCTGTATCAAGACGCCCGCTAGCATTAAGACATGGACCGATGATAAATCCTAGATGATAACAGCTGAGTGGCTTTCCTTTAAGCTCTGTACGTGCCAATAACGCATTGATTCCAATGTTATCAGTGGCCTCAATAGCCTTGATTCCATGGTAAACAGTGGCACGATTTTCACCCTTCAGCTCCATAACATCACAGACTGTGGCGATGGCTGCAAACTGAAGGAATTTATCCGATTCCGCCTTCTCAAGCCCAAGAAATTCAAAAAGTACCTCAGCCAACTTCCAAGCTACCTGTGCACCGCAAATGCCTTTAAATGGATACTGACAATCATCTCTCTTTGGATCTACAACAGCATCTGCAGTTGGCAATTTTTGAATTTTAGTCTCACCATCTGCCGCTAATTCAAATGGTACCTCATGATGGTCAGTAACAACAAATGTCATGCCAAGCTCCTTAGCCAAATCAACAGCAGGTGAAGCAGCAATACCATTATCACAAGTGATGATAAATCCTACTCCTTCATCATAGGCCTGCTGCACCATGTCTGGATTAATGCCATATCCATCCACCATTCTGTGAGGCACTGCATAATCCACATCACCGCCAGCTTCACTAATAGCAGATGTGAGAATGTATGTAGACATGATTCCGTCTACATCATAATCTCCTACCACACGAATTTTAACACCTCCATCAATAGCCTCCATGAGAAGCTCGCAGGCTAAATCCATATCAGCAAAAAGATGTGGGTCTGGGAAACTGTTCAAAGTAGGATGGAGATACTCTTCCATTTCCTCATATGTGCTAAGCCCACGGTTAACCATAAGACGAACAATAACCTGATCAACCCCAAGCTTTGCGCTAAGTCCTGCGTAATCCGCTGCTTTTCTTTGTAATATCCATTTACTCATAAAAAATTCTCCAAAATATAAAATAACCTTCCCCTATTATACTAGGGGAAGGTTGTAATCCCAATAGTTATTAAGCTAAAGCTGCTGTAATAATTGCCATTGAGTAAACTTCCTGTGCATTGCAACCACGAGAAAGATCATTGATTGGTGCGTTAAGACCAAGAAGGATTGGTCCGTAAGCATCGAATCCACCAAGACGCTGTGCAATCTTGTAACCAATGTTACCAGCATTGATATCTGGGAAAATGAATGTGTTAGCGTGACCAGCTACTGGTGAGCCTGGGCACTTTGTCTTTGCAACACGTGGAGAAACTGCTGCATTAAACTGAAGCTCTCCATCGATATCAAGCTCAGGATATCTTTCCTTAGCAAGCTTTGTTGCCTGGTTCATCTTATCAACATCCTCGCCCTTTCCTGAGCCAAGTGTTGAATATGAAAGCATAGCAATCTTAGGATCGATACCGAAAATCTTAGCACAAGCTGCTGTCTCGCCTGCGATTTCAGCAAGCTCCTCAGCTGTTGGCTTAATGTTAATAGCGCAGTCACCCATAGCAAGAACTTCACGATCACCTGTTGCATGGTTACGAACCATGATGAAGCATGAAGAAACGATGCTGTTGCCTGGCTTTGTCTTAATAACCTGAAGTGCTGGACGAACTGTATCAGCTGTTGAGTATGTAGCACCACCAAGAAGAGCATCTGCAACGCCCATCTTTACAAGCATTGTACC
>JAFYYE010000282.1 GCA_017557715.1 Pseudobutyrivibrio sp. | reverse complement strand
TACAGTTTTTTCTGAGAAAAACAGTATCATAATCGTATCACGACACAAAAAAGGCCTGAAATCATGTTTTCTTAACATGATTTCAAGCCTTGAAAATACTTGATTTGTTATACCAACCTCTAAACCACTTCAGGTCTACTCGAGCTCCACAGTTCCTGGTGGCTTAGATGTCAAATCGTACATTACGCGGTTGACGCCCTTAACCTCATTGATGATGCGGCTCATGACGCGCTGAAGTACTTCGAAAGGAATCTCGGAAGCTTCGGCTGTCATGAAGTCGATTGTCTCAACAGCGCGAAGGACTACTGCGTAGTCGTATGTACGCTCGTCTCCCATAACTCCTACGGAGCGCATGTTTGAAAGAGCTGCGAAATACTGATCTGGTAATTTCTTTAAGCCAGCCTCAGCAAGCTCAGTACGATAAATATAATCAGCATCCTGAACGATGCGAACCTTTTCTGCTGTAACCTCACCGATGATACGGATGCCAAGGCCTGGGCCAGGGAATGGCTGACGGAATACAAGGTATTCTGGGAGGCCAAGCTCAAGACCTACCTTACGAACCTCATCCTTGAAAAGGTTTCTAAGTGGCTCGATGATTTCCTTGAAATCAACATAATCAGGAAGACCACCTACGTTGTGGTGAGACTTGATAACTACTGACTCACCGCCAAGTCCTGACTCTACAACGTCTGGGTAGATAGTGCCCTGTGCAAGGAAATCAACAGTGCCAATCTTCTTAGCCTCTTCCTCGAATACACGGATGAATTCCTCACCGATAATCTTACGCTTCTGCTCTGGCTCAGTAACGCCAGCAAGCTTTGCGTAGTAGCGCTCTGCTGCATTAACACGAACGAAGTTGATGTCAAAAGCTCCAGCCTCACCAAACACGCCCTCTACCTCGTCGCCTTCGTTTTTACGAAGAAGACCATGGTCTACAAATACGCAAGTAAGCTGCTTGCCGATAGCCTTAGCAAGAAGTGCAGCCAAAACTGATGAATCAACACCACCTGAAAGTGCAAGAAGCACCTTGCCGTTGCCAACTCGCTCACGAATCTCATCGATTGTGTGCTCAACAAATGAATCCATTCTCCACTCACCTGCTGTGCCACAAATATTATGAACAAAGTTAAATAAAATGTCCTTACCCTGAACAGTGTGAAGCACCTCTGGGTGGAACTGAATAGCATAAAGCTTTTTCTCTTCACAAGCAGCTGCTGCAACTGGGCAATCAGCAGTGTGTGCAATAATATCAAAACCAGGAGCGGTCTTGCTGATGTAGTCGAAGTGACTCATCCAAACGATAGTTGACTTATCAACGCCTGCAAATAAAGTATCGCAAGCTCCATCAATATAAGTCTTAGTCTTGCCGTACTCACGAACTGGTGCCTTTTCAACCTTACCACCGAGCACATGCATCATAAGCTGTGCGCCGTAGCAAAGACCAAGCACAGGAATGCCAAGCTCGAAAAGCTCCTTAGTGTAAGTAGGTGCACCTTCTTCATAGCAAGAATTTGGACCACCAGTCAAAATAATACCTGCTGGCTTCATCTCTTTAATTTGGTCAATAGGGGTACGATAAGAATAGATTTCACAATAGACGTTACATTCTCTGACGCGGCGTGCCACTAGCTGATTGTACTGGCCACCAAAGTCGATAACAATGACTTTTTCCTGGTTCATTAGTCGCTCCTTTTAAAATTTGATTAATAAATTTTCCTTATTATATGTGCTTTTAAGTTTTTCTTCAACAGTGAATATTAATAATTTATAATTCTCCTCCGATAAATAATCTAGATAATTATAACTATGCAATGTCACAGGAGTGAGCAATGAGTTTAAGCGTTACCAATTCTTTGTCACTAAGAATATATTACGGGCAGTATTCAACACTTGTAAAAAGCGCCAACAGAAAGGATGCCACCGCTGGCACTCTTTCCTTCGCAGATGCAAGTGCTCTTCGTAATGCTGTGCGCAAACTTCAGGATTATAAATTTGAAGATGCAACAGATGCGGAAATTCAGGAGAAGCTAAAGGCTTTCACCGATGCAGTTAATAGCACTTTGGAATCTGGAAGCAAATATTCCGGCAACAGCTCGTCAGTTAGAAATGCAGTTTCCAAAATCAAAAGCTTAAACAATGAGTATGCCTCTAAACTAAAGCAAATCGGTATTACTGCTGAAAAAGACGGCACCTTATCAGTTTACGAATCTGCATCAAAGCTATATAGCAAAGAGAAATTCAGTCAGTTTTTTGATAAAGACTCTGAATATTTAAATAATCTTTACACTGCTGCACAGAAGATTACACGCCGAGTGGACGTAAGGATTTAGCTTGAACTTTTGCCCCATATGGATTAAATTATCATAAGGGAGATTTTGTAATCTCCTAATATTTTTTTGGAGGCAATAATAATGTTATTTGATTCGTCTCAAAAGAGAGGACTTAAAATAATCATTGTAGGATGCGGAAAAGTTGGACGCACCCTTGTTGATAGACTTTCAAAGGAAGGTCATGACATCGTAGTCATCGATCAGAAACAGGAAAGAATCGATAATCTCACAAATCTTTACGATATTATGGGCATCCAGGGCAATGGAGCCAGCTATAGCACTCAGTTAGAAGCTGGTATCAAGGACGCCGATCTTATCATCGCTGTTACAAACTCTGATGAGCTTAATCTTCTCTGCTGTACAATCGCAAAGCAGGTGGGAGATTGTGCTTCAATCGCCAGAGTTAGAAACCCAGACTATTCAAAGGAAATTTCATACCTTCAGGAAAAGCTTGGTCTTGTAATGATCATTAACCCTGAGTTAGAGGCTGCAAGAGAGATTTCATCTATCCTCTCACTTCCTTCTACATTGGAGGTTTCTTCATTTGCTCACGGTCAGGCTGAAATGGTTGAGTTCAAAATTGAAGAAGGTAATGTTTTAGCTGGCCTTGCCATCAAGGATTTAAATGCAAACATTTCCAGCAAGGTGCTTATTACAGCAGTAAAGCGTGGTGCAGATGTCATCATTCCTACTGGTGATTTTATATTAGAGACAAACGATATCGTATGCGCCGTAGGTGCTCGTCGTTTCGCTCGTACATTCCTTAGTGAAATCGGATTCAAGACACGTCAGGTTAAGGACTGCCTTATCGTAGGTGGTGGAAAAGCTTCTTATTATTTAGCGAAGATTCTTCTTCAGGCACGTATCAATGTCCGTATCATTGAGCGCAATAAAGAAAGATGCGAAGAGCTTTCAGTTGCTCTTCCAAAGGCTACTATCATTAACGGTGATGGTGGTGATGAATCCCTTCTTCGCGAAGAGGGAATCGAGTATGTAGAAAGCTTCGTTCCTCTTACTGGTATTGATGAAGAGAACATTCTTCTCACACTTTACGCTAACCAGGTAAGCAATGCGAAGGTTGTTACAAAGGTTAATCGAATCAACTTTGATAATGTATTATCTCAGCTTAACCTTGGCTCAGTTGTTTACCCACGTCACATCACAGCAGAGTCAATCATTGCTTATGTACGTGCCAAGAGTGCTTCAGGAGATGGAAATGATATTCTCACCCTTTATCATCTTTTTGATAGAAAGGTTGAAGCAATCGAATTCAATATTACAGAAAAATCAAATGCTACCGGAGTGCCATTCTCTGTATTACAGTTTAAAGACAATGTACTTATTGCCTTTATAAATCGTAATGGTACAATCATCATCCCAAGTGGTTCTGATACTATCGAGGTTGGTGATACAGTTATGGTTGTTACCACACACACTGGATTTGGTACTATTTTAGATACTTTGAGGTAATAGGACATGAATAATTCCGTCATCCGTTTTATCCTGTTTTATGTAATAGGATTTTTAGGTTTATTTTTGATGTTGCCAATCTTTGTGGCACTGATATATCACGAGAATGTTTGGATTGATTACGCAGTTGTTGCTGTTCCTTGTCTTATAATCGGAATTCTCAACAGCCGCGTTAAGCCAAAAGAGGTTTCCTTCTATTTAAAAGAAGGATTCTTCTGCACTGGTGCATCATGGGTGCTTTTATCACTTATCGGTGCTATTCCACTTTGGCTTACAGATGAAATACCACACTATATTGATGCAGTATTTGAAATTGCTTCTGGTTTCACTACTACCGGAGCTTCAATCATTCCTAATGTAGAGGCACTGACTCACGCATCACTTTTCTGGCGAAGCTTTACACACCTTGTTGGTGGTATGGGAGTTTTAGTTTTCCTTCTTACTGTCATTCCACTTGCTGGTGGCGATGGTTCACAGTTCAATCTTATGAAGGCTGAATCGCCAGGACCATCTATTGGAAAGCTGGTTCCAAAGCTTAAGAACACAGCCCAGATGCTTTATCTTATTTATCTTGGACTTTGCGCTTTAGAGATTATTCTCCTCTTGATTGCTGGAATGACTCCATTCGAAGCAATCAATACAGGTATGGCTACAGCCGGTACTGGTGGTTTTGGTATTTACTCTTCTAGCATCGGTGGTTTTAATGTTGCTTGTCAGTGGATAGTTGCAATTTTCATGTTCATGTTTGGTGTTAATTTCAACTTCTACTATTATGTATTGTTCCATCACGCACGTGATGCTTTCCGCATGGAAGAAGTTAGAATGTACTCATTTGTTACACTTCTTTCAATTGCAATTATTACCGTAAATACGTTAAGCTGCAGTGCTGGACTTTTCGATGCACTTACAAAGGCTGCCTTCCAGGTTACTTCAATTCAGTCATCTACTGGTTTCTCTACAGCGGATTTTGCTGTATGGCCACAGACCAGCCGTTGCGTTTTAGTAATCCTTATGTTTATTGGTGCCTGCGCAGGT
>JAFYYE010000281.1 GCA_017557715.1 Pseudobutyrivibrio sp. | reverse complement strand
CATGAGAAAACACAGTTTCAAGCAGGTAGAAAACTACATCGCTCTATTTAGAAAACTAAGCGAAGCCGTAGAATTAGAAATCTCAAGTGACAATATTTCTAATGCTTTGCAGTATCTGGAGACCAGTCAAGAAAAGGCTATAGCCCTTGGCGAATTTATCGAGGCCGAGGAAGGGGAAAATCCGCCTACTGTAAAGAAACTGGAGGAGTATTGCGAGATTCTTTACGAGATTCATGAAGAAATTCAAAGCGACAGGGGCCTGGCAGCTTCATCAGCCAGAGTCGGATTAGATCAAGCTATTAATGAAATTGAAAAAAGTGCTAATTCGGATATCAAGATAAAAACGGTGACAGTATTTTTGCCTTACAAGGCTTCTATGTGGGATTCACTGGAATCTGTTTGGATGAAGGCAAGGGATGATGAGAACTGTGAAGACTTCGTTATTCCGATTCCATATTTTGAGCGAGATGACAAGGGCGCGTTGAAGCAGATGTACTATGAGGGAAATCAATATCCTGATTATGTGCCTATCACAGACTTCCAGAAATTTGATTTTGAAGGGGTGCACCCAGACGAAATCTATATTCATAATCCATACGACAACGGTAATTATGTTACCAGCGTTCATCCATTTTTCTATACAGATAACTTGAAGAAGTTTACGGATAAATTGATATATATTCCATATTTTGTACTGGCAGAGCCTGACTTGGAAAATGAGGACGTGATGGACAAAATATTTGGATTTGCTCTTACAGGAGGAGTTGTAAATTCAGATGAGGTCATTGTCCAATCTGAAAAAATGAAGCAGGCATATGTGATGTGTCTAGTGAAGCATTTCGGTGAGGAAACCAGAGAGATTTGGGAAAGTAAAATCAAGGGCACAGGCTCACCTAAGATAGAAAGAATCTTGAGGCTTAAAGATGAGCCACAGGTGATTCCAGAGGATTGGGAAAAGATAATACAAAAGCCTGATGGAACAAGAAAGAAAATCGTCTTTTATAACACGGGCGTAATAGCCATTCTGAATCAGGAAGAAAAGATGATTAAAAAGATAAAGGATGTGCTAGAAATCTTTAAAGAGAATAAAGATGAGGTGACTCTTTTATGGCGACCACATCCATTAGTAGAGGCAACCTTGGAGAGTATGGTGCCACAGATTTTGGAGGAATACAGACAAATAGTAAAGGAGTACAAAGAAGAGGGCTGGGGCATTTATGATGACACCCCAGAAATGGACAGGGCTATTATAATCAGCGACGCCTACTATGGTGACGGAAGTAGTGTGGTGGAGTTATATGAGAAGCTGGAGAAGCCTATTATGATACAAAATGTAGACGTGCTTTGCTGCGAATGATTTAAGCTTTGAGTTAGGAGAGTGGAGTCATGGAGTTTGAATTAAATGCATCAATGATGTGCGCAAACTATGGACATTTGGCTAGAGAGATTAATGAGCTTGAAGAGGGGGGAATCGATTCCTTCCATATCGATATTATGGATGGTAGATTCGTACCTAATTTCGCCATGTCTTTAAATGACATGAGCTATATTGCAGGGGTAACATTTAAGCCTCTTGATGTGCACTTGATGGTGGAACATCCTAACAACACAGTGGAATTGTTTATAAATCATCTTCGAAAAGGGGATACGATTTATATTCATCCAGAGGCAGAGTATCACCCATCTACCACACTGCAGAAGATAATAGATGCAGGAATGATACCTGGAATTGCAATCAACCCTGGAACAAGTATCGAGACAGTCAAGGAGATGCTCAGGATTGTAGATAAAGTACTTGTCATGTCTGTAAATCCAGGTAATGCAGGACAGATGTATCTTCCGTATGTAGGTCAGAAGGTGGAGAAGCTTCTGGAGTATAAGGAAGAGTTTGGATTCAAGTTGTACTGGGACGGTGCCTGCTCAGGCGGCAAGATATTAGAATTTGCACCTAAAGGAGTGGATGGTTTCATTCTTGGTACAACCCTTCTTTTTGACAGGGGTAGATCCTATAAAGATATATTGGCGGATATTAGGAAATTAAGAATATGAATATAGCAATAGTACTTTCCGGGGGAACAGGCAGCAGGATGGGCTTGGAGATTCCAAAACAGTATTTTGTGGTGGAAAATCGGCCAATCATTGCATATTGCCTGGATACTCTCGATAAAAGTGAATACATAGATAAGATTCAGATTGTGGCTGAGGAGCAGTGGCATCAGGCAATTAGGGAATGGATGGTTGAGGATGGTATTGCTGATAAATTATTAGGATTTTCTGCGCCGGGGGAGAATCGTCAGGGGTCGATTTTAAATGCGCTGACGGATATTTGTAACGTGGCAGAGGATTATGATTATGTGTTTATTCATGATGCAGCAAGACCTTTACTTTCTGAGGATATGATAAAAAGGTCTATTGAAGGAATGGAAGGTTTTGACGGAGTGATACCAGTGCTTCCAATGAAGGATACAGTGTATCTCAGCAAGGATGGTGAGAGTATTGATTCTCTCTTAAATCGTAAAGAGATATTTGCAGGGCAGGCGCCAGAAACCTTTGTATATGGAAAATACTGTGTAGCGAATAAAGAGCTTGCCGATAGCGGCGAGATTGGAAAGATTAACGGTTCTACAGAGCCAGCTGTGAAGGCAAAAATGAATATGCATATGATAGAGGGTGATGAGATGAATTTCAAAATCACCACACAGGCAGATTTAGAGCGATTTGTGGAAATAATGAGGACAACAAAATGAAAGCATTAGTGCTTAAGGATGTTGGAAAAATAGGAGTAGAGGATATAGAGAAACCTTCCCCAAAACAGGGGGAGGTTTTAGTGAATGTGAAGTCCTGCGGAATCTGCGGTTCGGACATACCACGAGCATATAAGGATGGAGCCCACAGTATGCCCCTTGTAATAGGTCATGAGTTTGCCGGGGAAGTGGTGTCGGAAGGAAAATGGAAAGGGAAGAGAGTAGGAATCTTTCCGTTGATACCATGTATGGGATGTGAGTGCTGTAAGATTCGTAAATACGAAATGTGTAAGAACTATTCGTATCTTGGCTCCAGGCGCGATGGAGGTTTTGCAGAATATGTTACGGTGCCAGAATGGAATCTTATAGAGCTTCCTGAAGGTGTGTCTATGGAGCAGGCGGCAATGCTTGAGCCAATGGCGGTGGCGGTACATGCAATAAGGCAGGTGTGGGATGCTGGTATAGATGTAAAGACTGTAAAAGTAACAGTTATGGGACTTGGCACCATCGGATTGTTAGTAACTATGTTCTTAAAAGACATGGGTGTTGAAAACGTATATACGATAGGAAATAAGGAGTTCCAAAAGAAGAAAGTATTGGAACTGGGAATCCTTGAGGAGAATTATTTTGATGGTTCCAAAGAAGATGCTAGCGAATGGGTGAAGCCGGATATATTCTTCGAGTGTATTGGAAAAAATGAGGCTTTGAATATAGGTATTAAATCTGTGGCACCATCGGGACGGGTTTGCACTGTGGGAAATCCTCATTCGGATATGGAGCTGCCGCGAGATATTTACTGGCAGATACTTAGGAAGCAGCTGACAGTGAAGGGGACTTGGAATTCATCTTTCACGCATGATGAAAAAGATGATTGGCATTATGTGTTAGATAGGTTGCAGCAGGGAAAAATTCAACCTGAAAAGTTAATCACTCACAAGTATTACCTTGAAGATGCAGTGGCAGGATTTGAAGTAATGAGAGACAAAAAAGAGGAATATGTTAAGGTGATGATAAGTTGCGCAGAGTTGCTCAAACACTAATCTGTAACATTGGGGTTTATCTTAAAGATTAAACTGAAAAATAGGCGTAATTTATTGCATTGAACCGGCATTTATTATAAAATTTTTTGTTAGAAAACGGTTAAGTAATGTTCCTAAGAAACATGTAGCTTAGAGTAATTTTCATATTTTAAAAGGAGTTAGAAAATGGTAGCATGGAATAATTTTGATAAGCTTGAATCTTACAAGACTCTTCAGGGGTTGAAGAATCAGGTAGAGCTTAAGTCAGTTATGGCTGGGGTAAATGGTGCAAAGCGTGTTGCAGAGTATTCAGTACCTATGTCAAATGGTTTGGCATACAACTTTGCTGCAAAGCAGGTTGATGACACAGTTCTTGATGCACTTCAGAGCCTTGCTGATGAAGCTGAGCTTATCGACAAATACTCAGCACTTTTCAACGGAGAGGTTATTAATACAGGGGAAAAGAGATTGGTACTTCACCAGCTTACACGTGGACAGCTTGGTTCAGACGTTATGGCTGATGGCGTAAACAAGAGAGAGTTCTATGTGAAGCAGCAGGAGCGTATCGCAGCTTTCGCTAACAAGGTTCACGCAGGTGAAATCGTTAACGAAAAGGGCGAGAAGTTCACAACAGTAGTTCAGATTGGTATCGGTGGTTCAGACCTTGGTCCTCGTGCGATGTATCTTGCACTTGAGAACTGGGCAAAGGTTACTGGCACATTCAAGATGGAAGCACGTTTCATTTCAAACGTAGATCCAGATGATGCTGCATCAGTTCTTGCTGGTGTTGATGTTGCTCATTCTATTTTCATTCTCGTTTCTAAGTCAGGTACTACACTTGAGACACTTACAAACGAGTCATTTGTTAAGGATGCTTTAAAGAAGGCTGGGCTTGATGCTAGCAAGCATATGATTGCTGTTACATCAGACGCTTCACCTCTTGCAAAGTCATCTGATTATTTAGATGCATTCTTCATGGATGATTACATTGGTGGTCGCTACTCATCTACATCTTCAGTAGGTGGCGCAGTGCTTTCACTTGCATTTGGTCCAGAAGTATTTGCTAGATTCTTAAACGGTGCAGCAGCAGAAGATAAAAATTCTCGCAATGCAGATATTCGTAAGAACCCTGCAATGCTTGATGCTCTTATTGGTGTTTATGAGAGAAACGTACTTGGTTATGAGACTACAGCAGTTCTTCCATATTCACAGGCTCTTAGCCGCTTCCCAGCACATTTACAGCAGCTCGATATGGAGTCAAACGGAAAGAGCGTTAACCGCTTTGGTGAGCCTGTTGATTATGTTACTGGCCCAGTTATCTTTGGTGAGCCAGGTACAAATGGTCAGCACAGCTTCTATCAGCTT
>JAFYYE010000280.1 GCA_017557715.1 Pseudobutyrivibrio sp. | reverse complement strand
TATAGTATATTAGTCTGCGGTGATAAAGGAGCGTTATGGAAGATAAGATTAAATCAGGATATTTATATGATTTCTACGGCGAGCTTCTCACAGAGCGCCAGCGTAGTGTATATGAAATGAGTATCAATGACGATTTATCTTTGTCTGAAATTGCCGATTCCTTGTCAATATCCAGACAGGCTGTTCACGACATTATAAAGCGTTGTGATCATCAGCTTGAGGAATACGAAGATAAGCTTCATTTAGTTGAGAAGTTTATGGCTGTAAGAGGCACAGTTCTTCAAATAAATGAGTTAACTTCAGCAGAGCCTGGCGAGGACACACTTAAAGAAATTTCCCGTTTATCTGCATTGATTTTAGAGGAATTATAATATATGGCATTTGATTCATTATCAGAAAAGCTTCAAGGAGTATTCAAAAATCTCCGTAGCAAGGGTCGTCTTTCAGAAGCAGATGTTAAAGCTGCTTTAAAAGAAGTTAAAATGGCGTTGCTTGAGGCTGATGTTAATTTTAAAGTTGTAAAACAGTTTACTAACACTGTTACAGAGCGTGCAATCGGTTCAGATGTTATGAACGGATTAAACCCTGGGCAGATGGTTATAAAGATTGTAAACGAAGAGCTTGTTAATCTTATGGGCTCTGAGGTTACAGATATTAAATATGGTACAGGCGGCGCAATTACCACTATTATGATGGTTGGTCTTCAGGGTGCCGGTAAAACTACCACTACTGCAAAGCTTGCAGGCAAGGTTAAACAAAAAGGTAAAAAGCCACTCCTTGTTGCTTGCGATATATATCGTCCTGCTGCTATTGAGCAGTTGCAGGTCAATGGAAAGAAACAGGATGTGGAAGTATTCTCCTTAGGGGATAAAGAAAAGCCTGTTAAAATAGCTAAAGAAGCTATGGATTATGCTAAGAAGAACGGCTTTGATGTAGTCATTTTTGATACAGCTGGTCGTCTTCATATAGATGAGGATATGATGAATGAGCTTGAATCTATCAAGAAAAACGTCGATATTCTCAATACCATTTTGGTAGTTGATGCCATGACCGGTCAGGACGCAGTTAATGTGTCCCAGACCTTTGACGAAAAGATTGGTATCGACGGAGTTATCATCACAAAGCTTGATGGTGACACAAGAGGCGGTGCAGCCCTTTCAATTAAGGCTGTTACAGGAAAGCCTATTTTATTTGCAGGTATGGGCGAGAAGCTCTCTGATTTAGAGCAGTTTCATCCAGACCGTATGGCCAGCCGTATTCTTGGAATGGGAGATGTGTTATCCCTTATTGAGAAGGCAGAGGCAGAGATTGATAAGGACGCAGCTTTAGCCCTTTCAAAAAAGGTTAAGAAAGCTTCCTTCGATTTCAATGATTATCTTACATCTATGGAGCAGATGGAAAAGCTTGGAGGTCTTACCTCTATACTTGGTATGATGCCAGGAATGAATGCTTCACAGATGGCACAGCTTGAAAATGCTGTAGATGATAAGAAGCTTGCTCACATAGAGGCAATCATCTTATCCATGACTCCCGCAGAGCGCGAGAATCCAAAATTACTAAATCCTAGCAGAAAGCACAGAATTGCTGCTGGAGCTGGTTTAGATATAGCAGAGG
>JAFYYE010000279.1 GCA_017557715.1 Pseudobutyrivibrio sp. | reverse complement strand
TGGAAAAAGCAGGCAAGGTTAGACACTTTGGTGTCAGCAATACGATGCCAATGCAGATTGAGCTTTTAAAGAAGTATGTTAAGCAGCCATTAAAAATCAATCAGCTACAGCTATCTTTAGAACAGTCACAGCTCATTGACCAGGATTTGTACATGAATAATAAGACTACAGATATGTCATTTATGCGTGATGGTGGAGCAGTGGATTACTGCAGATTGAATGATATTACAATTCAGGCTTGGTCTCCGCTACAACAGGGAATGTTTGGTGGAATGTTTATAGACAATCCAGAGTTTCCAGAGTTGAATGAGGTTTTAAGTGAGTTGGCTGAGAAATATGGAGTTACAAAATCTGCTATAGCTATCGCATGGATACTTCGTCATCCAGCGAAGATGCAGGTTATAGCTGGCACAATGAATCCAACTCATTTAAGAGAAATGGCGGAAGCAGATAAGATAGAACTTACACATGAAGAGTGGTACAAGCTGTATCTTTCTTCAGGAAAATTCTTACCATAAAACAAATATCAAAAAGGGGGTTTTAAAACATGGAGAATTTTAATTTTTATTCACCAACATATTTTGCTTTTGGAAAGGACAGAGAGAACGAAGCAGGTTCACTTGTAAAACGTTTCGGTGGAAGCAAGGTTCTTATCCACTACGGTGGAGGAAGCGTTGTCCGTTCAGGACTTTTAGACAGGGTAAAGGCATCTCTTGATAAAGAGGGCATCCCTTATGTACTTCTAGGAGGCGTTAAGCCAAATCCTAGAAGTGGACTTGTATATGAGGGCATCGACCTTTGTAAGAAAGAGACTGTAGATTTTGTACTTGCTGTAGGTGGTGGAAGTACAATTGATTCTTCGAAAGCCATTGCAGCCGGAACAGTTTACGACGGTGATTTCTGGGATTTCTACATGGGAAAGAGAATTGATGAGGCTCTTCCTGTAGGAACAATCCTTACGATTGCAGCAGCTGGTAGTGAGGGAAGTCCTGATTCCGTAATCACGAAGGAAGAGGGAATGTTCAAGCGTGGTGCCAGCGGTGATGCTATCAGACCAAAGTTTAGCATCCTTAATCCAGCACTCACTCAGACAATTCCAGCTTATCAGACAGCAGCAGGTATCACAGATATTATGGCTCACCTTCATGAGAGATACTTTACTAATTCAAAAGATGTTGAGGTTACAGATAGACTTATCGAAGGATTGCTTCTTACAATGATTCACGAGGCTCCAAGAGTAATTGCTAATCCAAATAACTATGAAGCAAGAGCAAATATTATGTGGGCAGGAATGATGGCCCATAATAATTCTTGTGGTGTTGGTCGTAGTCAGGATTGGAACAGCCATGCAATAGAGCACGAGCTTTCAGCACTTTATGATTGCGCTCATGGTGCAGGACTTGCTGTTACAATGCCAGCTGTATTCAAATATGTTTACAAGCATGATGTAATGAGATTTGCAAAGCTTGCAGTTAGAGTTTGGGGATGCCAGATGGATTTCGATAATCCAGAAGCAACAGCTCTTCAGGGAATTGCTTGTCTGGAGAATTTCCTTAGAAGCATTGGTATGCCTCTTAATTTTGATGAGCTTGGTGCTAAGGAAGAAGACATTCCAAAGCTTGTAGATGTATTGTGCTATGGCAATGGAAGAACAGGAAGCATCTCAGGTTTTGTCACATTAGATATTGAGGATTGCACTAAGATTTATAAAATGATGGTATAGTAAATAATAATTAGCCCTGTAGTAGAAAACTGCTACAGGGCTTTATTTATATCCAGAAATCAATTATAGTAGAGTACAAAATATTTAGAAGTAAATGGGAGGATTAATCATGCAGGAATTAAAGTTACATAGAATATATAAGCACTTTAAAGGTAATTACTACTTGGTGGAGGATGTTGCGTTAGACTCAGAAAATCAGGAAGAAATGGTTATCTATAGAAAGCTTTATGATGATGGTTCACTTTGGGTAAGACCTAAGGAGATGTTCCTTTCAGAGGTAGATCATGAGAAGTATCCCGATGTAAAGCAGAAGTATCGTTTTGAGTTGCAGGAAGTGACTAAGAAATAGTTCTAAAATAGGGGGAATTATGATTTTTGAGGAAACAATAATAAAGGACAAATTAGGCCGTGATGTTGTACTTAGAAATGCAAGGCTTGATGATGCAGAAGCACTTATTAAATATTTAAAAGTTACAAGTGTAGAGACTCCATATTTAATAAGAGAGCCAGATGAAATTTCTTTAACTATGGAAGATGAAGGGAAATTTATTCAGACAAAAATAGATGATGATAAAGAGCTAATGCTTTTAGCTTTTGTGAATGGAAAGCATGTAGGAAATTGCTCTTTGATGAAACTTGCATCATACAAGCGATATAGTCACAGATGTGATGTGGCCATTGCTTTGTATAAAGAGTATTGTGGCTGTGGAATTGGAAAGGCTATGCTTCAGACTGTTCTTGATGTAGCTAAAGAAGTTGGCTTCGAGCAGGCGGAGTTAGAGGTAATGGCTGAGAATGAGAAGGCAATTGCTTTATATGAAAAGCTTGGCTTTAAGAAGTATGGAACATTTCCAAACAATATGAAATATGCAGATGGAAAGTATATGGATGCATATTGGATGATGAAGAAACTATAATTGTTGTGATGCTCGAAAGATAGGCTTACATATGGATTACAGACTAGGAACATTAGAAGATATACAAGAAATCTGCACTATGGTTGATGCTGCGAAAGCGCTCATGTCTGAACAGGGAATAGAGCAGTGGGATGAATTTTATCCTTGCATGGATGATTTCAAGGATGACATAAAGAAGGAAACTCTTTATGTAGCTTCAGAGGATGATAAGCTTGCGGCAATCTATGTAATCAGCGAAGAGTGTGATGATGAATATCGTAAATGCGAATGGGAAAATGAAAATCCTTGTATCATTCATAGATTATGTGTATCGCCAGATTTTCAGAATAATGGAGTAGGCAAAAAGATCCTTGCACACATCGAAAATCAACTTATGGATATGGATTATGATTCTGTAAGATTGGATGTATTCACAGAAAATCCATTTGCCTTGAGTTTGTATGATAAAAACGGATATACGAAGCGAGGCCATGCAGACTGGCGCAAGGGCAGATTCTATTTGATGGAGAAGAAATTAAACAGATAATAAAAAATACAACATGAGGTGGACAAAATGACAGAAAAAGAATTGTGGAAAGAGTTTTGCGATAAGAAAAATGTAGATAATAATACACCATATGAAGCATGGGGCTTCGGAGATGACGAAGAGACTGCTAACGAATTGGCAGATTTAGTAGTCAAAGGAATTAAGTATGGAACAGCCAGCTCCTATGATGATTATGTGGCTGAGGATGCACTTGATGAGCTTCCACAAGTGGGAGAATACAGTGTGATACTAAATGGTAAAGAAGAGGCAGTTTGTGTCATTAAGACTAAGGAAGTATTTATTCTTCCATTCAATGAGGTTCCAGAATCACATGCGTTTGCAGAAGGTGAGGGCGACCGTTCTTTGGATTATTGGAGAAGAGTACACAAGGAATTCTTTGAGGAGTGTGCGAAAGAAAGCGGTATACCTTTTACTGAGGAATCAAAAGTTGTTTGTGAGCAATTTTCACTTGAATATGTAGCTGAAGAATAGGAGAATCAATATAAAGATTTAGTAAAAGAGGAGAAGATATTATGAACTTAGGGAGATTATTATTGTTGTTATTGATTGGATATGTGGTTGTTACATGGATTGGAATTGGCCATACCATTTTTAACATCAAGGTATTGCACATGAAATCCATGAAGGAGAGCCCAGGAATGGGAGAAGGCTATGAGAAGACAAAGCCTTGGCATCCACTGTACAATATTATTATTTTTTCAATATTGGGATGTGTCTATGTTTCAGGACTAGAGACCCCAACACTTGCAGTGGCTCTTATTGCAGGAGCCATCTGGGCAATAATATGCATAGTGGTTGATTTGATAGGTTGGGTATTGATTAAGCACCCATGGAGACTTACATTCAAGGAATTCTATGTGGACTATCAGCCATGGATTACACTTATTTATATTGCGATTTTCTTGGGGCCAGTAATCGGATATTTGATAGTTAGATAAAAAAAAGAATTACTTACATGAGGAGACACAATGGAAATAAGAGAGATGAACATAAAGGATATAGAGTTGGTTTTACCTCTATATATTTCTTACTACAATGAGGAAGAGGAAGCTTGCTGGACTGAGCAGACAGCAGGCAAAAGAATTCACCAGGTATTATCTATGGAGGATTCTTATAGCTTAATCCTTGAAGAGGATAATAAAGCAATTGGATTTGCTATGGGTTTTTTCAAGCAATACGATGATATTGTTGGCTATACACTTGAAGAACTAGTAATAGCTAAAGAGTTTCAGAATCAAGGAATCGGTAGTAAGTTTTTAAATGAACTTGAATCCCGAGTAAAAGATAAAGGTGCTGCATGTATAGAATTACAAGCTGTTAATGATGAAATGCATGAGCGTTATTATGGTAAGGCAGGTTACTACACAGCTGATAATTTTGTTATGAAGTCTAAATGGTTTGAAGACTAACAAGGCATTGATGATATGGATTCTAGAATCAAAGAGATAAGAGAGAACGAAAAGAAATCCCATATCGAGATATATTCGAAAGAAGACCTATATCGTACTGAAAGTTGGCTCAAGAAACCAATTAAAACAGTAGAAGATATTGTTCCGTTTTTGTGCGATTTAAAAGAAGTTCAAGTGTTAGATCTTGGATGTGGGGTTGGAAGAAATAGTATTTATGTTGCCAAAGAATTTCAGGATAAAGAATGCAAAGTAGAATGTATAGATATTCTAGATATGGCAATAGAAAAACTAAATGAAAATGCGAAGCTTTATGGTTTAGATAAAAACATAAATGGCATTGTAAATTCTATTGAAGACTTCAAGATTATAAATAATAAGTATGATTTTATATTGGCTGTATCTGCATTGGAACATATTGAAAGCGAGAGAAAGTTTCTTGAAAAATTAGAAGAAATTAAAGATGGCGTGCGGAAGAACGGAATAGTATGCCTAGTAATTAATTCCGAGATAAAAGAGTGGAACAGAGAAACTCTTGAAGAACTAGAGCCACAGTTTGAAATCAATCTTCAAACAGATATATTGCAATCTTGTATAGAAGATGTGTTTGAGGGATGGGATGCACTGAAGAGCTGTGTTGTTAAGCAAGAGTATGATATCCCAAGAGGTGGTATTGTAAGTCATTTATCAACAAATGTAATTACATATGTAGGTAAAAAGAGGTGAGAATAGATTATGATTACACTTGAAATAATGACTAGAGAATTATGT
>JAFYYE010000278.1 GCA_017557715.1 Pseudobutyrivibrio sp. | reverse complement strand
TCCCACTACTGCAGAAGTTGTAGTCCTTGAAACTGTCTGACTTGAAGATGTAGAAACTGACTGACTTCTTTGCTGAGATGTGCCACCATTTGTTGCGCCGGAACCTGAACTAGGATTAGAAGGCTGCGAAGGCTTTGGCTCAAAGCCCTTTACATAAACTTCCTCTGTTATACCCTTGTTTGTAGGAGCCACCTTTACCATATATCCATCGACATCAAATGTAAGCTTATCAAGGCAAACCTCTCTGTGATAGCCAAAACCACCTGAAACTTGACCAAGTGGGGTCATAAATCTGTGATAGCAAATGTACCACTCATCTGTCCCAGGAATATTCAGGATTGAGTGATGTCCTGTTCCAAGGATGTCATTTTCTGTATCCTTCTGAAGAAGCATTCCTCTGTAATTTACTCTTCCACCAAGTTTCTCACTTGTTCCGTAAGCTACGGAGTAGTTCTCGCTACCTGTATCATCACATGACCATGTATAGTGATATTTGCCATCACGATATGTGATGATAAGTGACTCTCGGAAATTATTGAGTCCTGTCACGTTTTCCATTGTGTCAGCATCAATGCTAATCATATCATCGTTAAGCTTAACAATTGCAGCCTTACCATTACCAAATGAAAGATAACTTGTGCCATCCTTATCTGTAAATACAGAAGGGTCGATAGCCTGTCCCATTTGGATGCCTGCATCATTGCAAGTCTTAATACTGATTAGAGGTTTATCCAGCACTGTAAATGGACCTGCTGGGTTCTTAGAATATGCAACACCGATTGCCTTCGCATTAGTCTCTGTATCATGTCCGCAGAAGTAGAAATAATACATTCCATTCTTCTTCTCAATTGTTGGAGCCCATGCATTTCCATTTGACCAAGGAACTGCAGCGATTTCTACACCCTTTTCATTAAGAACCTTCTTGTCAACATCCTGTTTAAGATCAAGGATTACGCCTTCATCCTCCCAATCAACAAGGTTTGTTGATGAGAACACGTGGAACTGATATCCGCCCCAGCCTTCAACACCATCAGTTGTTGGATAGATGTAGTATTTACCATCAAAACAGTCGATATCAGGGTCTGCAAACTGTCCTCCAAGAAGTGGATTATTGCACATCTCAGACTTAACAGTGTACTCTACTGTCTCCCCATCTGCTTCAACTTTAAGCTTAAATTCTTTTGTTAAATCGTATGTCTCTTCCTCATTTAGAACCTTCGCATCTGTACGAAGTGTAAAGCTAAGATGAGAATTTTTGATATCCCCTTGTGTATTGTTCTTACTTACAAAAAGAGTGATTGTTTTGCTTGCCTTATCAAGCTTTTGAGCCACAAAAGTAATATCGCTGGATTCAATCTTCTTGAGTGGCTCTAAAACTATATTATTTTCCTTTGCAATTTCTTTCTCTGATAATGCTCTGTTATACACCTTTACATTGTCGTAGTATCCCTTAACATAACCATCGCCTGAGTAGAAAGACTTTCCAAGGTATGCCTTAAGATTCTTTCCTAAGCTGCTTGTCTTTGTAGAGATGTCACGTGTGCCCGAAAGAACACCATCAATATAAAGAAGCATCTCATCATCGTTGAATACTACTGTAAAGTTAGTCCACTTATTCTTTACAGATTTTGTATTTGCAGTAACACCCTGTTCTGACTGCCAAGAAGACTTTGTAATACCCATATAGGTATCACTCTCTCTTGCTCTCAGATAATAATACTTTGTATTATCCTTACCAAATGTAAAATTAAAGAAGTTTCCTGAAACAGTCTCTGGCTTCATATCGAATGAAACTGTACATACATCTCTGTTATCAAAGAATCCTTCTGGGAACTCTGCGTAGCTTCCGCTTCCATCTAAGTAAAGGACATTGCCTCTCTCAGAATCCTTTGCAAGCTTAGCATTACCCTTTAATGTACCATTGTTTTCCTTGCCAGATACATCAATGATTGTCTTTCCATCTTCTGTTTCAAAATCATAATAAAGCACTGGTTCCTGCTGTTCATCCTCGTGAACAACTGGCTCCTCTGTTGTACCCCACTTTGCCATTACAGCCTTGTACTCATCAGTTGTGATACCAAGAATACTTCCGTGGCGCTTTTTAAGTGAGCCAAAATCGTATTCATTTGATGTATAAACTGTCCAAGCCTTACCTGTTGTATCAGATATATCTGTTGTAGTTGTTGGGATATATCCGATTCCACCATAGTTATCCATATACAATCCCCAAGTCTTTCCATCATTAAGAGGGAAAAGCTCTGGACCTTCCACTACACCGCCTGTAAACTTTGTGTTTACATCCTTTGTGTAGGCCTCGTAATTATTCATGCCTGGCTGGATATCTTCGATGTAAGCCACCTGCTTCCACTCACCAAGAACTGAATCACTTGTCTCGAGAATAATAGCAGCTTCCTTGCCACCGTTTGCAACTGTATCTGCAGATACTCTGTAATACTTCCCATCGTTGGCCTTTACCATTGAAGTATCGATGCAGTGCTGCTTGTCACCTCTGTCGATATATTTCTTGGCTGTTGTAAAGTTTACGAAATCACGTGTCTTTGAATAGTACGTAACCTGATGGCTAGAATCCTTTGCCATTGATGCCCAGAATACTACATATTCGCCAGTCTTCTCATCATAGATTGCCTCTGGTGCCCAAAGGCATCCAACATTGCCGTAATCCTCAAATGCCTTTTCATCCAATCCTACATCTACAAGACGAGGCTTAGACCAATTAACTAAATCATCTGATTCCCATACAAGCATGCGAAGACTTCCACCATACTGAGCAGTGCCCCAGCCTGTTGTCTGAACCTTCAAGTCAGTAGCTATCATATAGAAATGGTCGCCTTCAGCACTTCTCATAATGAATGGATCACGAACACCCTGGTCACCAATCTCAGATGTAAGTACAGGCTCACCATCATTCAAATCTGTAAAGTGAAGATGATCTTTGCCAGCTGCAAAATAAAGCTGCTCCTGGGAATTACTTGGGAAAAATGCGAATAAATAATTCTCAAGCTTCTTCTGCTCTGGCGCCTTAGCAACTGTCACATCAAAGGTCTTTATCTTCTCAACATCACCAACCGTAATTGTAGCTGTAAGTGTTACCTCAGAAACCTCAGAACCACGCTTAACAACACCAGCTGGAATATCATCATAGCCAGCAACCTTTGTTGATTTGTCACTGATAATTTCGGGATTTGAACTTTCCCACACAACTTTTGCATCATAGCTGTTCTTTGTAGGAAGTGTAATATTTCCCTTGATATTCTTTGAAACAGGAAGGGCTATTTCATCATAAGCAAGTTGACATTTCTCCTCATTTGAAAGAACAATCTCCTGCTGTCCTTCCTTATATTTTGCTAAAATTTCCTCATCTGATAAAGCACCTTTGTAAAGAGAGAATTCGTCAAGATTTCCATAGAAATACTCTCCGCCACTCCAGTTAGCTTTACCAATGTAGAATGTGCTGTTGTCCTGAAGAATATCTGTAAGCTTAGCTGTGCCTGCAACTGTATTGACCTTCTCTCCATTTACATAAAGAGTAGTATCTTCCTCAGTTAAAACAACCGTTACCATCTTCCATTCATCTTTTACAGATGTGTCGTTGGTAGCAGGACGAGAGCCACCATCTACCTTATAGCGTTCAACCTTAATAGATGTCTTCTTATCAAGAATTCCAAAATAGTGCTCACTATTTAAATAGCTAGGTGTCTCATCATTTCTTACTGCAAAAAGTGACCAGCCAGAACCACCATTTCCACCTTTACTGAAATAATTTACTGTGATTTCATCAAGTCCCGTCAAAGGACTCTTTCCATTACTGTCAGTAACCTTAAGCCAAGAACCACCTTCAAACTTGAGAGACTTGTTCTTCTTAGCATCTTTGTCCTCTGAGATCTTTTCACCAACCACCTCTGCGGAATAGTCCCCACTCTGTAATCCGTTTGTAGTGTTGTCCATTGTGAAGTGGAATAATTCTTTTACTTCTTTATCTTTTTCCACCTCATCTTCTTCTGACCCCTCTTTTGACTCTTCTGCTACTTCCAAAAGTTCCTCCTCATCTTCTGAAAGTTCTTCTGCAGCCTCTGTTTCTTCGGTAGACTCTGTCTCCTCGATAGACTCTGCATCCTCCTCTTTGGATTCTTCCTTCTCTTCTTCCTTCTCTTCTTGTTCTTCCTCCTTAGATGATTCTTCTTCCTCGTCAGTTTCAGCTGCCGCTTCAGTCACCTGTTTTTCTTCCTCGGCAAAGGCAACAAGACCTGCTCCTGGTACTGCTGTAAGCACCATTGCCGATGAAAGAAATCCCGCCAAAGCGCGTTTTCCCCATTTAGACATCATATGACTTCTCCCTTCTGTCCACCCCATGGACACAATTTCTTCACATCTATTTAAAATTTACATTAAGCACAACTTAAAATGAATAGAATAATTTTCGTAAAATAGTTAAGATTTTTTCGACACAAAAAAAGTACCCTAAAAAACGGGTACTTTTTTATGATTAGTTAAAAAATTTACGATTTACTGCATCAAAATATCCATTATGGAAGCGTATACTTCATCACTACGTACCTTCCAATTGTTGCAGAGGGTCTCAGCCATTTCCTTTGTGGCAACATGGAATGTAATATCTAAAGAAGGAATATCATTTTCTACTATCTTAAGCTGCACTACAAATCCACCTCTGTCGGCCTTGAAGTAATTGGCTCTATATGAGTTTTCCTCTTTCATGGCGATAGAATTTGCCTTGAGATATTTGTTGATATCCTTTGAAAGAGCTGGTGTAATCTTTTCTTTAAAAAGCTCTAGAGTCTTATTGCCCTCATCTGTAATAGAGTAGGTTGTATTATTATGATTAGTGATGGAACGAATCAGTCCTGCATCTTCATCATCGCTGATAGCTTGCTGGGCTGTGAAATAATCTGTCAGATCTCCTTCTAAAAAGAAATCTGTAATTTGACTATTGCTAAGCGGGAAACCACTTCGATGAAGTAATTCTAGTATTGTAATCTTGTATATCATGGTTGGTTCTGCCATGGTGTCCCTCCTGTATAACTAAAATAACTTAAAAATCTAAAACTAAACCAAGGCTTTAATGGCATTTGCCACTGCCACTGGTACACGAGGATCAAAAGCCTCTGGAAGAATGAAATCATCGCAAAGCTGCTCGTCATCAACCAAGCTTGCAATGGTCTCGGCTGCTGCCAACTTCATTTCCTCTGTAATGGCTGTAGCGCGAGCCTCTAATGCCCCACGGAAAATTCCTGGGAAAGCAACTACATTGTTAACCTGATTTGGGAAATCTGAACGGCCTGTGCCAACTACTCTGGCACCTGCTGCCTTCGCCTCATCAGGCATAATTTCTGGAGTAGGATTTGCCATTGCAAAAAGGATTGAATCCTTTGCCATTGAAGCAACCATCTCCTTTGAAACGATACCTGGTGCAGAAACACCAACAAAAATATCTGCACCAACAAGGGCATCCGCAAGTGTACCTGTTTTATGTGAAAGGTTTGTAACCTTTGTCATTTCCTTCTGCATCCAATTAAGATTTGGATAATCAGGACCAATAATACCTTCACGATCACACATGGTAACATCCTTGAAACCATATGTAAGGAGAAGCTTTGTAATAGCAACTCCTGCCGAACCTGCTCCGTTTACAACAACCTTGCAGGCTTCTTTTTCTTTTTTAACAACCTTTAAAGCATTAATGATTCCAGCAAGAACAACTATCGCTGTACCATGCTGATCATCATGAAATACAGGTATATCAAGTTCCTGCTTAAGTCGCTCTTCGATTTCAAAACATCTAGGAGCAGAAATATCCTCAAGATTAATTCCTCCAAATGTAGGTGCGATAGCTTTTACCGCAGCAACTATTTCATCTGGATCCTGAGTATTTAATACGATAGGGAAGGCATTTACTCCACCAAATTCTTTGAAGAGTACACATTTTCCCTCCATAACAGGTAGTCCTGCAAGAGGTCCGATGTTTCCTAAACCAAGAACTGCCGAACCATCAGATACAACTGCTACTGTGTTGGCTTTAATAG